>JAZOVZ010000057.1:0-2605 GCA_045658965.1 Eubacteriales bacterium | reverse complement strand
CCTCTTCACGGTACGGTTGTCAGGGATGAAAAGTTTCGGTCAAGCCTTTACAAAGGCTTGCGGGGTACGGGGCAGAGCCCCGGAAACCGCCGTTTTTGGTTCTTTTTGCGGCAATTTTGCCAAAAAGAACGGAAACGGTTTTCTCACATAAGCAATGATTCAAGGCGCGGGATGGTCACATCCCGCGCTATATCTTTATTTATTATTTTTCAAAAACATCATGACGTTTCGCACAAAATCACGTAGCGCAACGCTGCGTTGCACAAATTCCTGCGAAAATTGGTTGCATGCAACGTTTGATAATGGTATAATGCAGGCATGAACGAAAGGAGGTGCCTATTTATGGCATTTGGAGAAAGATTGACAATCTTGAGAAAAAGCAAGGGAATGTCGCAGGAGCAATTAGCGGAACATTTGGATTTGACAAGGCAAACCATTTCAAAATGGGAGCTGGATCAATCAACGCCGGACTTGGAGTTTATCGTGCAACTCAGCGAGTTGTTCGGTGTTACAACTGATTATTTGATCAAGGGGAAAGAATCCTGCGAGGATCAACATTCCACCAATCATCAAGCGTCAGAGCTAAAAGCACCGAAAGCATACACATGGTGCTTTTTCGGTGGCTTAACTGTTGTGATCAATGCTTTGCTGGGTATGATTGCATTGGCAATTTGCTCTGCATTCAAGCCATGGACGGTAACGATCAATCGATATTCATTTGACGGATTCATCGGATTTTTATTGGGAACTCATACCATGTGGCTCTTTATTGCATTGGCGATATTGTGTACGGTTGGTATATTCCTTTGCGCGTTTGGAATTCTGAAAAATATTGCATATTACAAAAAACGGGGCTGATTTTCAGCCCCGTTTGGGTTATTTGTCATTTGTTAAACTCGTCAATCGGCTTATAATGCATGTGCGGTGCTGCTTCGGGGACTTCGTAGCCGATCTCGGCAGGCTTTGCCCAATAGACCGCGTTGGTGATGATCTTTTGCACGTATTGGTTGTGATAAGAGGGGCAGGACTCGTGACCGGGCTGGAAGTAGAACACCTTGCCCGCGCCGCGCAGGTAGCAAAGACCGCTGCGGAAGATAAAGCCGTCCTCAAACCAAGAGCCGAACACCAGCGCGTCGGGCTGCGGTACGTAGAAGGGCTCGCAGTAAAGCTCCTCGATATCCAAGGTGAAGTGATCGGGGATACCCGCCGCGATGGGGTGAGAGGGCAGCAGATTCCAAACGATCTCCTTTTGGTCGCGTCCCCAGGAGAGATTGCCGTTTGTGCCGACTACGTTGCGGAACACCTTGGAGTGGTGACCCGAGTGCAGTACGATCAAGCCCATGCCCTTGGTGTACACGCGATGACGGATGCGCTCTACCAGATCGTCGGGCACTTCGTGGTGCGCCATGTGACCCCACCAGATCAGCACGTCGGTGTTGTTGAGCACCTCGTCGGGTAAGCCGTTGTCGGGATCGTCCAGGGCAGCGAGGGTGACCTCAATGTCGTCGTTGGTCTCAAGGAACTGCTTGATCAGCCCGTGAATGCCGTCGGGGTAGATGGATTTTACGTATTCGTTGCTTTTTTCGTGGCGGAATTCGTTCCAAGCCGTTACTCTGATTTTGTTAGCCATACTCTCTCTCCTTATATCGGTAAATTAAATTTCGATCTGTAAGCCGTCGTAAGCGGGGGTTACGTCCATGGGAGCAAGGAATTTGACAAGAGATTCGTGATCCGTGTGCAGCGTCAGCGCCATGTGCGAGACGTAATACTTGACGTCGGGGGCAAAGCGGTTATACTTGCGGAACATTTTTAGCATAATATCCAGCATCTCGGGGGTATTGTGCTCAAAAATGCGCCAGTCATAGGTGGCGGTCTCGCCGCAGGTCAGCTCCAACACAAGGGTGTTGATGGGCTTGTCGCACATAAAGTTCCAAGTGTCGGTGGGCAGCCATGCGCTGTCGCAGCCGTAGAACAGAATGCGGCCGTCACGCTCTATAAGATAGGTGCGCGTGATCTCACCGGGGGATGCGTAGTGGTTGGCACGCAGGGGTGTGACCAGGTAACCGCCGATCTCGTAGGTCTTGCCGATCTCGGTGGAGCGGAAGTTGATGCCGAAAACGCCCTCACTGCCAAGCTTTTGACCAAGCACCTTCATGCATTCGGGGGAGCACCACAGCGTGCAATCACGGTCGCGGCAAAGGCGCAGTACGGTCTCGGGGCAGAAGTGGTCACCGTGCGAGTGGGTAACGATGATATCCTTTACGCCGTCGAGCAGATCGGGTGTGCCGTTCTTTTCTGCGAAGTGGAAAACGTGGGGGCCCGGATCGATCAGCAGCGCATCATCGATCAGCGCCGAGGAATTGCGGCGGAAAAAGGGCATTGCGTCGTAGCTGTTGATATTCCAATCCGCAGCACCCGTGCCGAGAAATGTCAGTTTCATGGTTGCCTCCTTGATACTTGTTATGTGCTTATTATACAACAAAACAACACAAATTGCAAGCCCTTTGGGCATATTTGCAAAAGAAATAAAAAACCCCTTTTGCGACGCAAGAGGGGATAGGGAAATAAATACTTGGGGATACAGGGGAGGTTTTTACGCTAACCG
>JAZOVZ010000056.1:0-56879 GCA_045658965.1 Eubacteriales bacterium | reverse complement strand
ACCATTGTTTGAAAATACATTCATTTGCCAATGAGGATTATATCCCATATGAGAATGTGTATGCCATTCTAGTGTTCTATACAATTTGACTGTTTTGCCGCTTGATCTTTTTACTTTTTGAGTAAATCTAATTCCTTTATAATTGGTACCTTCCAATGTTCCTACCTTATTGATAGAATGAATATTAAATGAGTAAGCAAAACTTGAAGCAAATGTTCCTAAAGTTGCTAAACCCGCTGTGGCAATCATCAAACCAGTGTACCATTCTTCACTCATACCTGCGTCCAACATCCAGTTGTTTCCGGAAAATGCTTCTTGATACTCTGCCGAGGCAAATAATCCCGTGCCTGCACCGGCAAGCATAGTACCTATACCTATCCCAGTGGCCAATGCTCCAGTTGTCGCAAAAGCTGCCATGCCGCCAGATATCAATGCTGGTATTGCTACCATAGTTAAACCAATCGCAGTCATTAAATTATTATCAGAAGCTACTCCTCCAATCGTTAATCCCATTCCAACCAAAGCTGTAAAACCTAGAATACAAGCCAATACTGGGAAGCATCCGCTCGGATCAGCATAGTTCACCGGATCATTATTACAGTAGCAATACAGATTCAATCCATTAACGCTATCAGGATCAAGATAAGCCGTATCATCAGGCGAGATAAATCTACGCCATTCGGGGCAGTAGTATCTTGCATTGAGGAAATAGAGCTTTGTATCCTCGTCGTAATAGTAACCACGGTATCTGATAGGATTGCGAATTGCACTACCATCAGAGTTGAGAGTAACGGTACAATTACCCCAAGCGTCGTAGGCGTATCCGCCGACCTTTTCTCCTCTTGTGTTGTAAATGCCGATGACGTCGCCAAGCAGATTGCGCTGGAAGTAGTAGGTAGTTGAAGCACCGGTCTCAGATGTATACACCATACCGATGATACCGGACTCATCATACAAATAAACCTTTTTTTCAGTGGCGCTTCCTTCTCCGTAGTACTGACTTATCTTGCTCTCGCAAATCAGTCTGCCTGACTGATCATATTTGAATGTCTGACTGTAGCTTGTCAACATTCCCATTACAATGGCAGAAGAGGAAGAGGTGCCAGCCATGAAGTTGTAGTTGATTCCAATTCTCTGACCGAAGGCATTATAGGTATAGTTGTAAGTATGCGTACCTGTGATCCTAGATCCTTTTGTAAGCTTGGAAAGCTTGCCGCGCGTCCAGGTCGCCGTGTAGCCGTTGACCGTTGTAGGGCATCCCATAGAATTGTAGTTGATGCTCGTTCCACCGTACGCGGTCAGTCTATCGGGATAGGTTGCATCATAGCCGAAGCTCTGCTGGGAGATCACAGAACCGAGCGTACCGGTGGTGTATGCATAAGTCTTTACGCTTACAATGTTACCGCTATTATTATACTCGTAAACAAAGGTTTTGTCAAGAACCTTATTGTTTTCGCGGGTCAGTTGGCCGTACGTATCGTACACGTAGGAGATGGGGGTATTGTTGCCGTTGATGCCGATGATTCTGCCCAAATCATCGTATTGATAGCTTGTGACGCTGTTTCCGTGTGTTTCTTGGCTGATTCTGTTTTTATCATACGTGAGCGTTCTTTCAAACCACTTGCCCGAAATACTGTATTTCTTCGTTTTGATTCGGTTATAGGCATCGTAGGAGTTGCGAGTAAATGCCTTTGATGCATCGTTTATGCTGTAAGTGGTTTGGTAAACTTGTTGATTTGCCAAAGGATCGGTTTCGTGGGACAGATAGCTGATGCTGCTTGTTACGTAGTCACCGTTTGCAATGTCGTAATCAAATTGATCCTTTACCAATCTGCCGATCTTATCGTACACAAACGTTTCCTGTCTGAGCAATGTCTCCGATGCGTTTTTCGTCACAGCTGCGGTCAGCAAGCCTTTATCGTATCCATACCGTGTATCCTCGCCGGTTAATTTGTCCGAAACCTGTGACAACGCAGCATCCTTGCAGTCAACCGCGACACCGTTTACTTCCGCACAGACATGATACAATTCGCCATGCTCGTCTCTATTATATTGATCCATGGTTTTTTCGTGATCCGTTTCAGATATAAAATAATACCAATACGGGTCTAAACTGTATGTGTTTTCCAAAACGCCCTCAATGCTTGCGAGTCTGCCGTATTTATCAAAGATCTGTTTTTCGGTATGCAGGGCACCGCCCTCGGTGGGATATTTGCTTTCCACGGTCGTTTCACCGTTGGCTCTGCTGTATGCGTGATGCTCTATGCCTGCATCGTTGTTCCCAATCACGCTTTCAAGATCACCCGTGGCGTTGTAGGAATAATGATACTGTAATGCACCGTCATCAAAAGACGCAAGTGCGCCCTTGGCGTAACTGAGGTTGTTGGCGCGCGCCAAGCCAGTGCCAAACTCCTTTTTCAGCAAAATGCTTTTTGCATCGTCGTGTGTGTCCTTGGTTCTGGTTTGCAGCACTCCGTTTGCATCACGCACCTCAATTTTGTACACCGTGCCCCACGTAGAATAGAGAAAGTATTTAACAGAGTTGATCGTAGCTCCGGTCGTCGGGTCGAGTTCTTCAGTTGTCACGGTTGCGTTGGTATAGGTGGTCTTGCGCTTGTAAAGCCCTGCGACGCTTTCTTCGGTTATGCGTCCCTGCGCGTCTCTGACGTAATTTGTGGTAATGCCGTCCGACCTATGCATGATCACGTCAAGATTGGCGTCCAGCGTGTCCTTTGAAATTACGGTTCCGTCAACTGTGCAGATCTTGGTCATCCAAGCGTTTGAGATGCCTTCCTCTTCGATCTCTTCTTCCGTGAGCACGTGATATCTGGTTAAGGAAACTTTTTCTCCGGAATATGCTTTGATTCCCAAATCCAGATTACCGATGCTCACATACGTACCGTTGAGCAATACTGCAAAATCGGATGCTCCTGTAATAATATTTTTGCCGTTGTTGTAGAACAACTCATCTGATACACCGTCTCTTTTTTGCCGCATTCTATATCTCATGATATCGGAAAACGTGACCGGCGTTGCCGCCCATTCATTATCTGTATTTGTAATCTCGATATAACCGTTGTTCAATTTGTAAAAGAACCGGGCTTGGGAGAATACTGCTTCATTGTTGCCGTTGAGCAAGATGCATTCCGTCATATTTGTATGTGACACATCACCGTCTGTCAGCTTTTCTGTGCTTTGAAAGGTGATTCTGAGGTCTCTTGTCAAAACATGATTTCCCCCATTAGTATGTATTTTCAACAAACCGGGAGTTAAACGGAATGTGGTTGAGAAAAATGTCCATCTTCCATTGGGCTCTAAATCTATCACGAGATCGTTTTCAGCGGAGGATCCGATATGGATTGTGGTGGATTCAATATTGTTTGCGTTGGACTTCACCCATCCGGTAAGTGTATAATACCCCTCATCCTGAATATAGGCAGTGATGTCCGTTCCCCATTCATTGCTGGTGGAGTTATAACCTAACTGTAGCCCGGAATATCGCGTTTGCATGCCACTGACGTTTGTACTGTTGGTCCCGTCTGCTGTGTTGTACAAGAAGATGTTTCCTGCATATCTGCTCCATGCAGTGTTACCGTCAAACACGGGGTTGCCATCCTGAAGCTCGTACGAGCACTGGACTTTTCCTTCCCAAAACTGTACTCTCGTTTCCACGCCGTTGTTATTAATAATATCCACATAACTAAAAGGGGGTTCAAATGCCACAATGTTTTTTGACAGCTTATAAGACTCCTTATTAACGACATTTGCCC
This sequence comes from Eubacteriales bacterium, assembly GCA_045658965.1. Lineage (GTDB taxonomy): Bacteria > Bacillota > Clostridia > Oscillospirales > CAG-272 > SVQP01. Next base: position 53,109 of record JAZOVZ010000056.1, on the reverse strand, counting down.
CTACGTAGTCAATCATGTCAATGGTTTCACCACTATCTGCCAACTTCAATTCTTTGGCATAGGTAACCGTTTCGCTACCTTCGACAGAGGTTGCAGTTACCTTGAAATCGCTTTCCGGCAAATCGTCAAAGCCGATTTGAGCCGCGAACACCGCTTGACTCAAGGAATAGTAGTATTTAACACCGGTGTAATGCGCTACGTAATCAAGCATGCCGTTATCATAGGCAAAAGTGCTTGTCTGATTATGGTACGTGATAGATTTGAGCAGATTTGATTCATACGTCAAAGTAATTGCATTTCCGTTTCTGAATGTGATAGTGCTCAAACGGCTGTCAGTATCGTATGCATATGTCAGAACAGCAGTATCACTGTATTTATCATAAACAGCTATAATTCTGCCGGATTCATCATACTTTTCCTTGCTGTAATCCGCATTTTCCAAAATGTAATCGTATACCGGATCATCACCGCCCATTTCGGAATTGCCTCCGGAAGTATTATCGGTTTGCCCTGGGCGCGCCTTTTGCCAGATGATTCTTTGCGAATCGTCGTCCAACGTATAATTTCCGTAGAAATTATTCAATTGTGTGATTTTCCCGCTTTCATCCTGATAATCGGTAAAAATTCCGAACTGTGTATGAAGCAGTCGCTTTTGCAAATTCAGCTTGAAACCGGGGGCGATATGGAAGGGGTTGGTGCCGGATTCCTTTTCGTTCCTGTATCTCTCGTAACTGAATACAAGAGAAAGGTTGACATTATGCTGAACGTCACCAAACGAAAGCAGGGGCAGCTCATGGGTATATTGGACAAACGGCGCTGTTCTTACTGCGTTTCCGTGGAGCAAATCCAAGCGTATCTGTCCAACGTCATAGTTTTTTACGTGGCTCATATACTTTCTCCTTTAAAAAATGTATTTTGCATTGGTCAATATGACCTTGCGCATATACATTTTATCAGAACAAAGGAAATAAGTCGTCCCCCATATAACCACTTTTCTCGCAGTTATAAGTTGCGGAGGTTTTGACATTTGTGGGAATTAAAAACATTGAGACTCTCAAAAATATCTGAAAATGTTTTCACCCACTTTCGCAAAAAGCCTTTTCAAAATCAATAATTTGTGTTATAATGAGAGCAACGAAAGCAAAGGAGCGAACGTATGGACGAAATTTTTACCATTCCCCTTGCGCAACTTGAAAAAGAGTTTTCATTTGAGCGGATCTACGTGCCCGAGGATTACGACACGGTGCTTGTACGCACCCCCGAGGTCTCGCGCCCCGGCTTGGCTCTTGCGGGCTTTTACGGCATCTTTGACCGCGACCGCATTCAGATCATCGGCAACGCAGAGCACAAATACTTAAAGGAGCTTTCCCCCGAGGCACGCGAGCAGGCACTTGTGACCTTTATCAAGGCGCTACCCGTAGCCGTACTCTTTACGTCGGGTAACGAGGTCTTCCCCGAGCTGATCCCGCAGGCACAGATCTCCGGCGTGCCCATTCTGCGTACGCAGGAGCATACCAGCCCCATAATGGCTGCGCTGATCGCCTCGCTCAACCAGCATCTTGCACCCCGCATCACGCGTCACGGCGTATTGGTCGAGGTATACGGCGAAGGTATTTTGCTTTTGGGCGACAGCGGCGTTGGTAAGAGTGAGACCGCTATCGAGCTTGTCAAGAGAGGTCACCGTCTGATCGCGGACGACGCGGTCGAGATCAAGCGCGTGTCCGCTAAAACGCTGGTCGGCTCTGCCCCCGAGATCATCCGTCACTACGTGGAGCTGCGCGGCATCGGTATCGTGGACATCCGCCGTCTGTTCGGTATGGGCTCGGTCAAGGAAACCGAAAAGATCGACCTTGTCATCAACCTTGAGCCTTGGGTACAGGGCAAAATGTACGACCGCCTTGGCTTGGACGAGCAAAAGGTGGATATTCTCGGCATCAAGGTCCCCTGCACCACCATTCCCGTCAAGCCCGGCCGTAACCTTGCCATTATCCTTGAGATCGCGGCAATGAACAACCGTCAAAAGCGCATGGGCTACAACACGGTTGAGGAATTTAACAAAAAGCTGATGGGTCAGATGGGGTTGGAATGATGCTTTGCATCATTCCGTGAAATTCGGCTTCGCCGAGTGAAATTTGCCCTGCGGGCAAGTGAAATTCCGACTGCATCGGAGTGAAATTCGTTGCTTTGCAACGAGTTGCGGTAGAAAAGTGCTTAACGCACTTTTCAATTTCAATTAAAATCAAAAATCCGCTCGAAATTCGAGCGGATTTTTTAATTTCACGTGCTGCTTGCAGCACATATCACTCCGACGCAGTCGGAATATCACTGCGGCTCTGCCGCAATATCACTCGCCGAAGGCGAATATCACTGCACCGCAGGTGCACTCACGCCCAGCTCATGGTGCCCGGCTTGGGCTCGTAGATGCAGATATCCTTTAAGAATGCAACAGCCTTTGCAAGACCCTCGTCAATGCTCATCAGGCTATCCTCGTGCTCAATGGACAGCACGCGGTCATAGCCGACAAGGCGCAGGTTGGAGACCATGTCTCTCCAATAGGTCTCGCCGTTGCCGTAACCCACGGTACGGAATACCCACGCGCGGTGGATCTCGTCGCCGTAGTGCTTGGTATCCAGCACGCCGTTCTTGGCGGTGTTGTACTTGTCGATCTTGGTATCCTTTGCGTGGAAGTGATAGATCGCGCCCTCCAGCTCACGGATAGCAGCCACGGGATCCATGCCCTGCCATACCAGGTGAGAGGGGTCAAAGTTTGCACCGATCACGTCGCCAACCGCTGCGCGCAGCTTGAGCAGCGTCTCGGGATTGTACACGCAGAAGCCGGGGTGCATTTCAAACGCGATGCGGGTCACGCCGTGTGCCTTTGCAAACGCGCCTGCTTCCTTCCAGTAAGGGATCAGCACCTCGTTCCACTGCCAGTCAAGGATCTTGAGGAAATCATCGGGCCAGGGGCAGGTCACCCAGTTGGGATACTTTGCACCGGGCGCGTCACCGGGACAGCCCGAGAAGGTGATGACGGTGTCAATGCCCATCTTCTCTGCCAGCAGCACTGCCTCGCGGAAGTCCTTATCAAAGGATGCGGCAATTTCGGGATCGGGATGCACGGCGTTACCGTGGCAAGCCAGCGCGCAAACGCTGACGTTGTATTTTGCAAGGGTTGCGATAAACTCGTCATACTTTGCAGGGTCTGCAAGCAGCTCGGCGGGATTGCAATGAGCCTTGCCGGGGTAACCGCCCGCACCCAGCTCTACGGTGTGCACGCCAAGCCCTGTGATGATGGAAAGAGCCTCGTCAAGAGATTTTTGTCCGTATAAATTTGCAAGTACGCTGATCTTCATATCAATATGTCCTCTTAGTCAAAGTAGTAGGGCTTGCCGGTCTTTGCGGACTCGTAAATGCCCTCCAGAATACGAGTCACGACGTATGCCTGCTCGGGAAGCACGCAGGGATCGGTATCGTTGATGATGGCGTTGATCCACTGTGCAGCCTCAACGGTGGAAGGATCGCCTGCATTTGCGCCCTCGTAGTATGCAGCGCCCTGCGGATTGAGCGTGGGACGCAGCACGTACTGGCTGTTGTTGCGAATGCCGTTGATGCGCACGCCATCGTACAGGTCGCCGCCTGCCTTGGTGCCGCAAACCAGCGTGGTTGCCTCGCGCACGTCGATCATGTTCAGTGCCCATGCGGACTCCAGATTGATGGTCGCGCCGTTCTCCATGACGACAAAGCCGAATGCGCTGTCCTCAACGGTGAACTTATCGGGATCCCAGTTGCCCCATGCGTTGCCCTGGTTGGTGTCCTTGTTGAGCTTGTGGTAAGCAGTACCAACGCAGTACTTGGGCTTGTAGTTATCCATGATCCAGAGGGTCAGGTCAAGCGAGTGGGTACCGATATCGATCAGAGGACCGCCACCCTGCTCGTGCTCGTTGAGGAATACGCCCCAGGTGGGAACGGCTCTGCGGCGCAGCGCGGTTGCCTTTGCGTAGTAGATCTCACCGAACGTGCCGTCCTCAGCCTCTTTCTTGAGGTACTTCGCCCCCATGGACTGACGGGACTGATAACCGATGGTCAGCTTCTTACCCGTGCGAGCTGCCGCGTCCAGCATCTTCTTTGCCTCTGCGGAGTTGATCGCCATGGGCTTTTCACACATAACGTGCTTGCCTGCCTCCAGCGCGTCTACGGTAATGAAGGAGTGGGAGCGGTTGGGGGTGCAGACGTGTACGACGTCAATGGTCTTGTCCTCAAGCAACTGCTTGTAGTCGGTGTAAACGGCAGCGTCGGGCGCGCCGTACTTTGCCTTTGCGTCGATCGCTCTCTGCTCAATAATGTCGCAAAACGCAACCAATTCTACGGTAGACAGCTTTTTGAGCGCGGGCATGTGCTTGCCGTTTGCAATACCGCCGCAACCGATGATACCAATTCTGAGCTTTTCCATATTTTTGTCCTCCGTTTGAGAGTTTTTTTGCTTGGCGGCATGCAAAACCGCCACATTTTTACAATTATATGATACCGAAAAAATCCCGATTTTGCAAGCGCAAAACCGGGATTTTTCAATGTTTGTAGGGTTGCATAATTTTGGGTAAAGAATTTTGTGCAAGAGTGCTCTGCACACCCACCAATGGCAAGACATTGGCGGATTTCATCTGCCGCAAGGCAGATTTCATTTGGGTGGCGCGGCTCGAATTTACACGATCAGATACTTGCATCCCTCGATGGATTCGGGGGAATCGGCAGGGGTATCGCCATCCAGATCATTTGCTTTGCGAATGGCGGACAGCGCGGTGGCATACCGCTTGGCAACGCTCCAGAGCGAATCGGTGCTTGAGGGATAGCACACGGTAAACGCGCCGCCCGTGCGCTCTGCGCCCTCACCGTACCGCACGCTGCGCAGCACGCTGACGGGCGCGGTATCCCACAGCTCGACGGCGCATGTGATCTCCCCGTCGATCCCGATGCGCTCCCCGTCCACGCGGGCACGGCAGGAAAGCACCTGCACGTGCGCGCGCCAATCACGCGGCTCACGGGCACATTCCAGCTCGTACTTCCAGGGCATGCTGATCTCATGCGGTGAGACCTCACCGTCAATACTCATCAGCACAATATAGTGCGCCGTGCCGCTGATCGTACACCTGCCGCGCTCCCAGCTCATCTGCTCTGCATCCGCGCTGCCGCACACGTCCACGATGCTGCCGCCTGCGGGAATGTCTGCCTCGGACAAGGCGACGCTGTCACTCTGCGTAAAGTTACCGTTGAGCGCACGGATGCCAACGGGCAGCTCATACTCATCATACGCGCATTCGCATGCACGCTTGGTTGAGAAGGTATCCTTGGTATAGCACACGGGGCGGTTGCGCATGACGTGCGCCTGCAACACCACGCCCACCTCGGCGTGCATAAAGGTCTCCTCCACCGCCACGCTCAGCTCGGCACAGTTGCCAACCACGCAGCACTCGCACCCCGGAGCCGCACCGTCCACCTCTACGCTGCCCGCAAACGGCAGCTTGCGTACAAGATAGGTGGGCACGGGATCGGGCAGACTGCCCTGCTCCTCGGCACTCATCATAAGCTTGAGCTCAACCTCACCGCGGCAGTTGACCACGCCTGCGCCTGCGATCGCCTCCTGCACGTGCACCTGCCCCTCGGCACACACCAAGCGCATATTTCTGCCCCGCGCATCGGTGAGAATATCCTCGCTCAGGCGCACGGTGTCCCCGACGCCGTAGCCGATCTGCGCAAGCACCTGCTCACTATGCAGCCGCTCGACCGAAAAGGGATCGACCACGCCCTCGGTCTGCTCGGTTGCGGGCAACGAACCGAAAATGCGCACGCTTGAGCGCAAACGGCAACGGACGTTCAGCTTGCGCGGTGCACTCACCCTGCCCACCACGCTCTCGGGCACTACGTCTGCCATGCACAGATCCGGTGCGCAATCGTCCTGCGGGGACGGCACGCTGAAGGTATACTCGGTGTGCAACGGCGCGCAGTACAAGCCGCCGTCGTTGCCCATGTACAGCACGTAATAGTCCAGCGTACCCGAAAATTCCGCATTTCCTGCCCCCGCATACGGTGCGGCGGGCAGCACGCAGGGGCGGATGCGCAAAAGCCGCTTGATCTCGGGCTGGTAATCGGGCAGCGAAAAATCTCCCGATACCTCGGTCAGTACGGTCTTGTCACAAAGAGGGATCTGCATTCCCTCGGTATTCATATTCAGGTTCATTGCATGCATCTCCTTTTGGTCTTGCATAGATTTTCGTTACATATCTATGCGCACGCGGACAGGGTTATGCATATAGGACGCAAAAGAGCGATCATATCCAAAACGCAAAAAAACCGCTCGCCCGAGCGGTTTTTCTCATAACACGTTGCGTTTATTTTGCGGATTTTCTGATTTCCTTATAAAAAGCGGCTTTTGCGGCATTGTAGTAGGGCCATGCGTACACAAGCGCAACGCCAAGCGTCAGAATGCTCAGCAGCATCCAGCCCGTAAAGGAAACGTCCAGCCAAAACAGCTGCCATTTATGACCTTTCATGATCTGTCGGCTTCTGGTAATGGCTTCATTGATCCCCATATCCGGCTTTTCCATCATGATATACGGTGTCATGGCGTATGCGTAATACTTGACAATACCCGGAATGATCAGCAAAAGCGACCAGAGGCAGGTGTACAGTCCCATGAGGAAAGAGGCTCCCCATTTTTTGAACAGCTTACGGAACATGCCGCCAAAAAATGCACCGACCCTTGCTTTTTTGGTTTGGATCAACGTCAGGCTAAACGCCGCGTAGCCAAACGTGAGCAACCCCGAAAATATGATGCCGATACCGGTAGCATCCAGCAGCGCAAGCAGCACTACGTACAGCAAAAATACCACAATAGCAGCAAACCAGTTGCCCTCCAGCGCGTATTTTGCCTTGATTTTCACTCTTTTAACCATGTCTATTCTCCCAAAGCTTTACTTTTTTGCATATTTCAACGCATCAAGCACGCTTTCCCAGCGTGCACGCACGTCGCTCTCGGGGTCGTCCTCGATCACGGGGACAAATCCTGCGTCCAGATACGTCTTGATCGCCGCTAAGCGAAAATCGTCGGTAGTCAGCACGCTGTAGGTGCACCCGCGCGCCTCAAGCATCTGCAACGCATAGCGCAGCATGGCGTGCCCGATGCCTCTGCCGCGCACCTCGGGGGCGGCTGCGACCATATGGATATACCCCTCTTGCCCGTGGCACACGGCAGCCGTTGTTGCCACGCGCCTGCCCGTGCCCTGCTCCACCACGAAAAAAAGATCGCGCTCGGGGCACAGATCGGGGTACGTAAGGATGGTTGACGTAAACCAATTCTCATTTTTATCGGGGATCAGCGCGTCAAGGCACAATGCAAGCCAATCGTCTATCTGCTCCCGTCTGCCGTCATAAAATTCATAGCCGTATCCCTGTGGCAGATCCCGTAACTGTACGGGTGCGCTCTCGCGGCGCATTTTGAGTTGTTTCATAAACTCCCCTCTCTATCACAAAGCCGCAGCTGATGCTGCGGCTTTGTATGACTTTTATCAGCCCTTGATTGCCTTGAGCTCTTCGTAGAACTGAGCTCTGGTTGCAGTATAGAAAGGATTTACGTACAGCAGGTTGAGCAGAGTGCCGAAGAAGGGAATCATGCCAAGCAGTCTCCACAAAATGAAGGACAGATCCAGTACGAACAGCTTCCACTTGTAGCCCTTCATCATCTGACGGCTCTTGGTGATTGCTTCGTTAGCGGTCAGCTCGGGGTTGTCGAGCAGGATGTAATTGGTCATTGCGTAGGAATAGGACTTGACAATACCGGGGATGATGAACAGCAGGTACCACAGGAACAGGTACAGAACCTTGAGCCAGTAGGTGCCCAGCTTCTTGAAGAAGCCTTCGAAGGATGCTGTGAACAGGGTGACGAACTTGACATCACCGGCGCGGACAAGACTCAGATAGAATGCAGCAAAACCGAATTCGAGGACGACAGCAGCAAGGCTTACGATCCAACCGATCACGGGAATCATACCGATAACCCAGTTGACACCGATCAATGCCAAGCCAACCAGGATAGCGATACCCCAGTGACCCTTCAGGGCAGCTCTTGCCTGCTTTTTGAGTGCAGATCTTTTCATGATAAACCTCCGTTAAGGAAAAAATACAGAAAGCAAAGGCTTATCGACAAGATTTGCGCATACACCTTTCCCTCTTACCGAACATTATAGCATCAAAAAAAACGCGTGTCAAGTCGATTGGAGACATTTTTTGACAGATATATGAAAAACTATTGTGCAAATGCGAAAAATGCGTTATAATAAGAGCAGAAACTACGTTGGCGAAAGGAGCCTTTTGATGATGCAACAAACTCCCGACTTTTCACGTGCAAGAGAGATACTGCAAAACGGCTTGAAGGCAGGCGCGTACCCTTGCATTGCTTATGCCATTGGGTGCGGCGAGACGGTACTTGACAGCGGCTTTATGGGACAAAAGCAGGTCAATCCCACGCCCCTGCCCTTAGAACGCGACACGCTGTTTGACCTTGCCTCTCTTTCCAAATTGGTCAGCACCACCATGGTCGCGCTGCGCATGCTTGAGCAGGGCAAGATCGAGCTGACCGATCCCCTTTCGCGTTATTTTGAAATACCCGCAGACGCCCCCGCGGGCAGAGGCGACGTCACCATCCGCCATCTTATGCACCACAATTCGGGCTTGACGCCGCACATTCCGCTGTGGACGCAGACCGACGATCCCGCAAAGGCGGTTGAGGTCATTCTCTGCTCCAAGCCCTGGTGCGCACCCGGTGAGCAGGTGCACTACTCCTGCATGGGCTACATCCTTTTGCAAAAGATTCTCGAACAGGTAGGCGGTGCCCCCTTGGACGTGCTTGCCGCGCGCGAGGTATTCGAGCCGCTGGGCATGCACGATACCTGCTACAATCCCACCACCAAAAACGTGGTCACCACCGAGTTTTCCTCGCTGCACGGCGAGTACCTTTGCGGACGCGTGCACGATGAAAACGCCTCCTTTATGGGCGGTGTTTCGGGCAACGCGGGCGTATTCTCCACCTTGGACGACATGACAAAATTTGCGCGCATGATCGCAGCGGGCGGCGTGCTTGACGGCAAGACGTTTCTCAATCCCCGCACCTTTGAAAAAGCCATTTATAACGCTACCCCGGGCAAAAACGAGGATCGCGGTCTTGGGTTCCAGCTCACGCCCTCCTTCTCTTACATGACGGGCGCGCTGTTCTCCGAGGGCAGCTACGGCCATACCGGCTTTACGGGCACGGCACTTTACGTGGACCGCGAAAGCAGACTGTGGGGCATGATACTGACCAACGCAGTCCATTTCGGACGCGGCAAGACCGAGCTCTTCCGCACGCGCAGACTGTTCTTCAACAGCTTTGCGGATGCGTATTTCAGGATGAATAAAAGTGACACCCAATAACCATTAGTACAGGAGTAACAAATGTCTCTGCCTTACAATAAGGACAACATAAAGCTCGCACGGAATTTACGTAACAACTCCACGCGTCATGAAAATCGATTATGGTACGATTTTTTGTCAAAATATCCGATACGATTTCAAAGGCAAAAGGCTATTGACAACTATATTGCAGATTTTTATTGTCACAAAGCCAAGTTGGTGATTGAATTAGACGGTATCCAGCACGGCTCGGAAAATGCAATAAAAAGGGACGAGTACCGTACAGAAGTTCTTAGCAAATATGGTTTGTCCGTTATTCGAATTACGAACAAGCAAATAGACAGCAATTTTTACGAAATCTGCGATCACATAGATCAAATCGTAAAAGAACGTATGGCAGTATAAGATATGATGACCGTTAGGGGGACGCGCGCATAAACCGCTTGTATTCGCGCTCTCCCCCCTGCGCTTGGAACAAGCCTGCGCCAGCTCTCCCCCCTCCCGGAGGGGGGCTATATAAGTCGTCATTCCTGCTTTTTCAGTTCACCGCTTGGATTCCAGTATGCAGTAGCCGAAGAGAGCCGAACTCACACGGTTTTGCGTGGCAAATATCTGCACCTGCTGCAGATAAAATGCCCGCAATATAATACGGCTTTACTAACCCAAGTTACCCGTTAGGGGACGCGCGCATAAACCGCTTGTATTCGCGCTCTCCCCCTGCGCTTGGAACAAGCCTGCGCCAGCTCTCCCCCCTCCCGGAGGGGGGCTATATAAGTCGTCATTCCTGCTTTTTCAGTTCACCGTTTAGATTTCAGTATGCAATACGGCTTTACTAACCCAAGTTACCGTTATCGGTCAAGTTTGGATTTGGAAAAGCAAGATGCCACTCTCATTGCCCCCCTCCGGGAGGGGGGACAATACGCGCTGCCCCGTGCCAAGCGCAGGGGGGAGAGCGCGAATACAAACGGTCTCTGCGCGTAATATCCCCTCATTTATGCAACGCAGAAAAGAATTTTTAACAAAATCCGCTTGCATGTGACGCTGTGCGCATGCTATAATTTACCGTAGAAAATACTTGGAGGTACACATGGAACAGATCTATACCATACCCGTCAACGAGGCGTTTGAGGCATCCGCTGCCGATCACGCGCTGGGCTGCCCCTTTTGCGCCATTTACAACAAATTGGAGGAGAACGAGCTGGATCTGATCCTGGGTGCTTCCATGATGGAGCCCGATATCCGCATCCGCACAAACGAGGAGGGCTTTTGCCGCACGCACTATGACATGATGTTCGTGCGCAAGAACCGCCTTGGCATGGCGCTGACCTTGGAAAGTCACCTTGACCAGCTGCGCAAGGAAATTAAGGGTAACCCCGCCAAATCCGCCAAGCGCATTGACAAGTTAGAGTGTTCCTGCTACGTTTGCAACCGCATCGCCTTCCACTTTGAACACATGGTAGGCACGGCGGTACTGCTCTGGAACACCGACGAGGATTTCCCCGCCAAGCTCAGAGCACAGCCCTATTTCTGCCTGCCGCACTACAAAAAGCTGCTGCAGTACGGGCAGGGTCGTTTGCCCAAGAAAAAGATCAACGCGTTCATGGATGACGTGGAGGGCGTGGAGCTGACTTACTTTGACGAGCTGCGCGAAGACGTGAGCTGGTTCTGCAAAAAATTCGACTACCGCTACGACGACGAGCCCTGGTACAACTCCAAGGACGCCGTGGAGCGTGCCTTCAAATTCCTGCGCTCCGATCTGCATAAGGGCGACAAGCCCAAGAAAAACTAACGAGGTACCATTATGATCGATCTGCTTTCCTTACATAAGCTGTTTATCGGCAACCATATCAAAGAGGGCGACGTTGTCGTGGACTTTACCATGGGCAACGGTCACGATACCGCCTTTTTATCCAAAGCCGTAGGCCCCGAGGGACACGTATACGCCTTTGATATTCAGGCGCAGGCGGTGGAGTCCACTCGCAAAAACCTTGCCGAGCAGGGCTGCCCCGAAAACTATACGCTCATCCACGACTCCCACCACAAGGTCAAGGAGTACGTCAAGACCCCTTTCCGCGTGGGTATGTTCAACCTCGGTTGGCTGCCGGGCGGTGACAAATCCATCACCACCATGCGCGAGACTACCCTGCCCGCTATCCGCGATGCCATTGAGCTACTCGACCGTGACGGCATTCTCAACATTGCCATCTATCCCGGACATAAAGAGGGCGACGAGGAGGGCAAGCTGGTTTGCGAATATCTGGCTTCCCTTTCCCGCTTCAAGGTATGCGTCACGCGCGTACAGATCATCAATTCCCCCACCTCTCCTTATTTTCTGATGGTGGAGACCAAGCCGTAAAGGAGCTTCCATGAACTTTCTGAAAACGCTTATTTTGCCGCTTTGCCTGATCTGCGGCATGACCATGGTCGCAGGATGCAATCAAAATGATCTTGGGCCAAATTCCGATTATATCAATACCAAAAATACCGAATATCTGGTGCTGCTCAACAAAACGCACCCCTCGGGCGCAAGCTACTGCCCGCCCGACCTGACCAAGTTGGATAGCGAGCTGACGCTTTACGGCAAGGAGATCGAGCTGCGCCTGTATGCTGCCAAGGCTGCCGAGGCAATGGTCAAGGAGCTGCACAAGCAGGGGTACACCGACATTGTGGTGACCAGCGGCTACCGCTCCTATTCCTATCAGCAATCGCTGTTCAACACCTATATAGAGCAGGAAAAGGCGGCGCATCCCACCTGGACCGACGCGCAGGTGCGCGACTTTGTGCTGACCTACTCGGCAGCCCCGGGTACCAGCGAGCACCATACCGGCAACGCCATTGACCTGATCAGCACCAATTACGTCTCGCTTGACGAGACCTTTGCGCAGAATCCCGCCTACGAGTGGCTGCAGCAAAATGCCCACCGCTTCGGCTTTATTTTGCGCTACCCTGCCGATAAAACCGATATTACCGGCTATTCCTACGAGCCCTGGCACTACCGCTTCGTCGGTGCGGATGCCGCAACCGAGATCCACGAGCGCGGATTGACACTTGAAGAATACCTTGGCATTTTAGATTGAAGGAGATTGACATGAATATTGAACAGATTCTTGCAGGCATGACACTTGAAGAAAAGGTTGGTCAGATGTTCGTCACCCGCCGTCCGCAGGACGACGAGGTTGCCATGAAGTGCGTGACAGATTACCACATAGGCGGCTTTACCCTTTACGCCGTGGATTTTGCCAACCGCACGCCCGACGAGGTGCGCGCGCTGATCGCATCCTATCAAGAGGCTTCCTCTATCCCCATGTTTATCGCGGTGGACTGCGAGGGCGGCACGGTGGTGCGCGCCTCCAAATACCAAGCATACCGCCAAAATTCCTATCTCTCGCCCCGTGAGGTGCTGGCCAAGGGCGGCATTGACGCCGCATACGCCGACGCCTGCGAGAAATCCGATTTTCTGCGCGATCTGGGCGTCAACTTCAACTACGCCCCCGTTTGCGATATGTCGGGCAATCCCGATTGCTTTATCTACAAGCGCACCGCCTCGCACGATCCCGAGGAAACTGCCGCTTACATTGAAGCCGTGGTGCGCGGCATGAACGAGCACGGCATGATCGGCAGCTTAAAGCACTTCCCCGGCTACGGCGACAACGTGGACACGCACACCTCCATTGCGCGCGATGACCGCGACATGGAAACCTTTATGACGCGTGACCTCGCCCCCTTCCGTGCCGGTATTGCCGCGGGTGCGCCCGTGGTCATGGTCGCGCACAACATCGTGTCCTGCATGGATGCCGAAATTCCCGCATCGCTCTCCCCTGCCGTACATAAGCTGCTGCGTGAGGAAATGGGCTTTGAGGGCTTGATCATCACCGATTCTCTTGATATGAACGCCATTACCCTGTATACGGGTGACCGCGCAAGCGCGGTGCAGGCGGTGCTTTCGGGTAACGATCTGCTTTGCTGCTCCTCTTACGACAAGCAGTACCCCGCCGTGCTGGACGCAGTACGCGACGGCACCATCCCCGAGCAAATGATCGACAATGCCGTGCGCAAGATCCTTGCACTCAAGGCAAAGATGCTGTAATAAAGGAGCCCCAAAATGGAATTGAAGCAAGCATGTGAGCAGTTAAAAGAACTGCAGGAAAAGCTTTGCGCCTTCGGTCACGCCATGGCGTTGATCTATTACGACGGTGCAACCACCGCCCCCAAGGGCACAGCCGCAAACCGCGGACAGACGCTCTCGATTCTCAGCCGCGAGAGCTATATGCTTTCCACGGGTGAGCAGACGGTCGCGCTGCTGACTTACCTGGACGGACACAAGGACGAGCTGGATGCCAAGACCGCCCGTCAGGTTGAGATCCTTTACAAGGATATCAAGGAAATGCAAAAGATTCCCATGGAGGAATACGTGGCGTACCAGCAGGTGCTGGTGGAGGCGGACGACGCTTGGCACACCGCCAAGGAAACCAACGATTTTGCCCTGTTCTGCCCTTACCTTGAGCAGATCTTTGCGACCGAGCGTCGCTTTGCCACCTACTGCGCGCCCGATATGCACCCCTACAACTATTGCCTTGACAAATATGAAGAGGGCTTGACCATGGAAAGGTGCGACAACTTCTTCGGTGCGCTGCGCAGCCGTCTGGTTCCCTTGATCGCCAAGATCGGCAAAGCCGCGCAGGTTTCCGACGCTTGTATCCGGGGTGACTTCCCCGAGAACGAGCAGGAAAAGTTCTCGCTTGCCTTAATGCAGACCATGGGCATTGACATGGCGCATTGCGGTCTTGGTACCACCGAGCACCCCTTTACCACCAGTCTGGGCTCGCACCACGACGTGCGCATCACCACCAACTACGACCGCGAAAATCTTGCAAGCTCGATGTACAGCGTCATTCACGAGGGCGGTCACGCACTCTACGACCTGAACTCCGACGATTCCCTTGCATACACCGTGCTGGACGGCGGCGTTTCCATGGGTATTCACGAAAGCCAGAGCCGCTTTTATGAAAACCTGCTGGGCAGAAGCCGCGCGTTCATCACCTACATGTTCCCCAAGATGCAGGAGTGCTTCCCCGCGCAGCTGGCAAGCTGCACGGCAGAGGACATGTACCGCGCCATCAACAAGGTCACGCCCTCGCTCATCCGCATAGACGCCGATGAGGTTACATATTGCCTGCACGTAATGGTGCGCTACGAGCTGGAAAAGAAGGTCATGTCGGGCGAGCTGGAGGTTAAGGATCTGCCCGCTGCTTGGAACGCGCTTTACAAGGAATACCTTGGCGTGGACGTACCCGACGACACGCACGGCGTGCTGCAGGACAGCCATTGGTCGGGCGGCGGCATCGGCTACTTCCCCTCTTATGCGCTGGGTAGTGCCTACGGCGCACAGCTGCTCTGCAAAATGCGCGAGAGCGTGGACGTGGACGCCTGCCTTGCTGCGGGTGATTTTGCACCCATCAACGCATGGAACCGCGAGCACATCTGGCAGTACGGTTGCCAAAAGAAGCCCGGTCAGCTGCTTGCCGACGCGCTGGGAACCGACTTTGATCCCACCTACTACACCGATTATCTGGAAAAGAAATACACCGAGCTTTACGGACTCTAACACAAAAAACCCTTGCCGTTTTGGCAAGGGTTTTTCCATTTTACAGTTTTTCACGCCGTTTCAAATCTCTCCAGCACGTAAGGCTCGATCTCGGCATAGGGCTTTTCCAGCACCACGGCAAGCTCGTGATACAGCGAGAGCTTGGCGTTTCGCTCAAAATCCGAATCTGTCTCGGACAGACGCTTATGCGCGGCAATCATATCTGCGCGGCGGCGGCGCACGGTCTTGATCAGGCTGACGTACTTGACGGGATCGCAGGATTGCATAGTCTGCCTATAGATATCACGGCGCATTTTTTCGGTGGGGACCTCCAAAATTCCGATCTCGGACAGCTGTCCGAGCAGCTCCTGTGCCTGCTCGCGCGTCATCAAAGGACGCATGGCAACCTGCGCATTATCCGTGGGGGTATAGATCACCGAGCCGGCAGAAGCACCAAGCGGCTTGAGCATATAAAAGCTGCGCGTGTCCTTTTTATCAAACGGCGAGGCGCAGATATCCTCTACCAGGCAAACACCGTTGATACCGTATACCATATAGTCACCAACCGAGAACATGAAGTGCCTCCTTTGATCGTCATTTTCGGGGGGTCGTCATTCACATACAATACCATTATACCATTTTTCTCACAAAAATGTAATTGGCAAAATGAACGAATTTTTTCAAAAAATCAAAGTATGATGAACAAAAAAACCCGCAAAGATGCGGGTTTTTTGTCGTATAGATCTTAGTTAGCCTCTTTATGATGCTTGTGTCCGACGTTATGACGGCGTGCGGTCTTACCCTCGGGCTTGGCGGTAATGTCGCCTGCCTTGGTCAGTGCCCACTTGGTCATCATAGGACCGAATACCTCGTAGATCAGCACAGCAAACAGAATGACAAAGCGCACGGTGTTTGCCACGCTTGCAAGCGCGGGGTCTGCGCACACAATGGTCACCATACCCAGTGCTACGCCTGCCTGGGGCAGCAGCGTAATGCCCAGATACTTTTGAATATTGGCATCGCTGTGCGTCAGCATCGAGCTGCCGCGTGCACCGAAATACTTACCGATCGAGCGGAACAGAATGTAGACCACACCGATCAGCAAAAATACGGGCTTGGTAAAGACGGAAAGGTCAAGCTCAGCACCGCTGATAACGAAGAACAGAATGAACAAGGGCTTGGTCCACTTGTCGGTTCTCTCCATCATTTCCTCGGAGCAAGGGCTGAAGTTGCAGAACACCGTACCCATCATCATGCAGGTCAGCAGCGAGGAAAATCCGATATGTACGCCGCCCACCTCAAACTTGAGCATGGCAGCCGCAACGGTCACGAATACGAACGCGATAGAAAGAGAGAGACGGTTGGAGTTGGAGTGGAACAGATTTTCCGCAAAGGTCAGCGCAAAACCGATGACAGCACCCAGCACCAGGGAAAGCACGATCTCCAAAAGGGGCTCAACCACGATGGAGGTCATGGAAATACCGTTGCCGCCCAAAATAGCCTTTGCAACGCCTGCAGAAACCGCAAACAATACAAGTCCCACAGCGTCGTCCAGAGCTACGATAGGCAGCAGGATGCTGGTCAAGGGACCCTTTGCCTTATACTGGCGCACGACCATCAGGGTTGCCGCAGGTGCGGTAGCGGATGCGATTGCACCAAGCAGAATGGCTGCGGGCAGGGGCAGGATGTCCTTGCCTGTTGCATTCAGCAAAATAAAGTGCAGACCGATCAGCGCAGCATCTACCAGCAGCGTTGCGATCACAGCCTGCAGAATACCGATGACGGTTGCTTCCTTACCGGTCTTTTTGAGTGAGGACCAGCGGAACTCGCTGCCGATGGCGAATGCGATAAAGCCAAGCGCTAAGTTGCAAACAGCGGTGAGCACAACGTCCAGCGTTTCATTCGCCGCAAATACGTGCTCGTTATAACCGAGATAATAACCGCCCAGCGAAACACCGCCCAGACAGAAGGTGCCGACAAGCACGCCTGCAAGCAGATATGCCGTAACGTCGGGAAGATTGAGAAGACGAACCAGTCTTGTGACCAAAAGACCGGTAATCATACAAATGGAAACGGTCAGAATGATCTGCGTGATCAGCTGTTCGGTCGACATAATAATTCTCCTTATAATATGTAATATGATCAAAACAAATGCGGTGCGCACACGCGCACCGCATATCATAGCACTATTCACAAAATTTGTCAACACTTTTTGGACAAAAAGTTCAAAAATATTTATGCTCTTATCGCATCGCCTGGATCAAGCCCGAGCGGTATGCTTCCAAGAGGAGCTTGAGATCCTCCATGCGCTCCAAGATCAGCTTGCCGTCGTCGGTATCGCGTACCAGCATGCGGCGGCACATCATCTCAAACACCACGTCGGTGGTGGCAAGAATATCCTTGTTCTCGCGTATGGCTGCCGTCCTGCCATCAAACGAGCCGTGCGCCACAAGGCGCAGCCCGCGGGAGGAATAGATCAGCGTATAACCTGCAATGCCCGTGGTATCGTGGTATGCCTTGCAAAATCCGCCGTCGATCAGCACGTACTTGCCGCCCGCCTTGATGGGACTCTCGCCCGCACCCACGCGTACCGGCACGTGTCCGTTGATCATATGCGATTCGGGCGCATCCAAGCCAAACTCCGAAAGGATGCGGCAGACCGAATCGTAGTCCTCGATCATCGCATAATAAGGATTTTTCGGCTCCTTCCACGTTTCACTATCCGAAATAAAATACCGCTCAAAGGTGGTCATGCGCGCTCTGCCGAACAGCGGGCTTTGCTTGCCGCACCACAGATAATACATGAAATCGCGCGCACCCGAATCATTTGCATAATAAGCGCGGCGCGCCATCTTATCGCAATAATCCATGTATCCCTTGCCCGACAGCATGCCGCCGGTACTGACGCGTACCACCTCAAAGCTGCCGTCCTCTCTCATGGGGATGCAGCCGTGGAACAAAAGATTGCCGTTATACACCTTATACAAGCTGCCGTGCTCGTACAAGAACCGCACGTGCTTTTGCAAAAGCACGCTATGGCAAAAGGCGCGACGCAGAGAGCGCATGATCTCCTCCTCCGCATCGGTCAAGCGGTACGGATCATCGGGGTCTACCGTGGGGAAATTACACTCGTTGAGCGCATACACCTTACCGTCCAGACGTACCGTCTTATTTTCATAATCGATTTTATCCAACAAGCGACGCGCGTCCATACCGTATTCGGGATGGCGATCGATCAGCTGTCCCTCCAGCTTGAACATGATGACCGCGATCGCCTCGTGCGCACGCGAGAGGTTATCCATGCGGTTTTTGACGTAATACGCATCGTCGGGATTACGCGGCAAGAACCACGTACTGCCCTTATAGGTCTCCTGTGCGTATTCGATCAGGTCACGCAAGCTGATGCCGTACGCGTTTTCCACCATGGCAAGCGTATTGTACTGCAAGGCAAAGTTGAGCACCGTGGCAATACAGATCTCACTGCCTGCGGCGGCACCCATCCACACGATATCATGGTTGCCCCATTGCACGTCCACGTGATGATGCGCGCAAAGCATTTCCATAATACGGTCTGCGTGCGGTCCGCGGTCGTAAATATCGCCCACTACGTGCAAGCAATCCACCGCCATACGCTTGATCAGGGAGCACAGTGCCTCAATAAAGCCGTTTGCCTCTCCTACCTCGATAATGGTGGAAATGATGTGCGTATAGTACGCCTGCTTGTTATGCTCCTCACCCGAGGTGTGCAGCAGCTCGTCCACGGCATAGCGGTATGCATCGGGCAACGCCTTGCGCACCTTGGAACGCGAATATTTGGAAGCCACCGAGCGCGCCACGTCCACAAGGCGGTACAAGGTACGGCTGTACCATTCCACCGTGTTCTCACCGTGCACGCGCAGCTCCTCGATCTTTTCGGCAGGGTAATAGATCAGCGTGCAAAAATTGCGCTGCTCCTCTTCGCTCATCTCTGCCCCGAAGATATCACGCACCTTTTCGCGCACGACTCCCGAGCAGTTATTGAGAATGTGCTCAAACGCCTCGCTCTCCCCGTGCAAGTCACTCATAAAATGCTCGGTGCCCTTGGGAAGATTGGAGATGGCGTTGAGGTTGACGATCTCCGCGCCAACCTTGGGTATGGTGGGAAATTCCTTGGATAGCAGCTGCAGCAGCTTGATCTGGTCTGCGGTGTATTCTCTTTTCATGCGTTTCCCTCTCAATTTTCGTATTTATTCGGTCAATACCGGTACGTTTCTGTGCTTCAATATCTCCGCCGCCCGCGCGAGTTGCGCGTCGGTGGGGATCCACTCTTTTCTGCCGCTGTCGGCAAGTCCCAGCGCGGCTGCTTTACTGCCACCCATGGGATGATAACGCAAAAGCTGCACACCCCGGCAATTTTTGAGTGTGGCATACAGGTCGGCAACACGTTCAAAATGCTCCTTGTCGGTGGTCAAGCCGCCTACCAGCAGACAGCGCAAGCGCGTTTTTGCGCCCAACTCGTCCGCCAAGGCAAGATTGCGCCAAATTCTCTCGGGGTCTGCCCCCGTCAGCTCCTTGTGCCTTTCTCTGTTCGTGTGCTTGATATCAAAATAAAATTCATCCACGTACGGCACGGCAGCGCTGAGCGTATCGGGATCGCACGCACCTGCCGTTTCCACCAGCACGTGCAGCCCCTGTTGCTTGCATAATTGCAAAAGCCCGACCACGCCGTCCGCACAAAGCGGCTCACCGCCCGAAAGCGTCACACCGCCCGATTGTCCGTAAAATGCGGCGTCACTCATGACCTCGCGCAAAATTTGCTCGGCACTCATATCCTTCCCCACCGTCTTGCACGCTTCGGTCAGGCAGACGCGGGCGCACGCACCGCAGTTTTCACACAATGATACCACACGGCAGCGGTCGGTTTGTGTCAGAACCTGCGCGCCCGTCGGACACGCACTCACGCACGCGCCGCACCCGACGCACAGCGAGGTGTGCAGCATGATCTCGGGCGTAAATTTCTGCGTTTCGGGATTGTGACACCACACGCAACGCAAGGGACAACCCTTGAAAAACACGGTGGTACGCAGCCCCGGACCGTCATGCGTGCAAAATCTCTGTATCTCGGCAACCCTCATGCTCACTCCTTTGGTAAATACCCTGCGCGCTCCAGCACCATGCGCTGCCATTGGTCGTCCAAGGTCACAAATCGCGCATTCCAGCCCGACACGCGCACCGAAAGCGTCTTATAATTTTCGGGATGCTCGCGTGCGTCAAGCAGGGTCTGCGCGTCAAGCACGTCCACCTGCATAAAGTAACCGCCCAAGGCACAGAAGCCCTGCATCAGTCCCTCCAGCGCGCAAAGTCCGTTCTCGCCCTCCAAGGCAGAGGGATGCATCTTGATATCAAGCGCCGCACCCGTAGTCATGCGCGAAAGGTCCGCCGCACAATACGAGCGTACTGTCGCGGTCGCGCCCGCGGTATCCGTGCCCGGTGTGGGCGAGGTATTGCCCGCCAAAATTTCTCCGCGACGGTAGCCGTGCGGCACGGCGGTGCGGTGCGCGCACCATTCGATCTGCCGCCCAAAGGTGCTGATACCGGGCGGGAACGAGATGGGATGCCCGCTTGCAAACGGTACGCACGCGTCCGCAAAGGCATCCACCGCCCACGCGTAATGCGCGTCGGCTACAGGATCGCCGTTGCCGTAATGCGGCAATTTATGCTTGGCGTAAAGAGCCAGCTGCTCATGCCCCTGCCAATCATTGCGCAGGATCTCGCACAGCTGCTTGACGCTTACTTTCTTTTCCATAAAGCAAAGCTGCTCAATGGCAGAGAGCGCGTTTGCCACGTCGCCCACGCCGCCCATGTGCGGTGAGAGCACGCGATAGGGCGTGCCGCCCTCTAAATATCCCCGTCCGCTCTCGGCACAGCCATGCTCAAACAGATCGATCATGGGCGTGGGCATCTGCAGGCGGAAGGTATCACTTCCCTCTCGCCACGCGGGCGCAAAGCCGTCCATCACGGCAGCGCAGGTCTGCGTGACCACCTGCTTCATGCGCTCTGCGTACGCCGCCTTGATAGCGTCCATATCGGAATAATCGATCAGCTCGCCCTCCGAAACGTGCAAAACGTCCTGCAGCAGCATATGCAAAAAGTCCATGGGAAGATAGGAAAAATAGGTCTTGCCGGGAATTTGTACCTCCCAGCAGCCGTCGTTTGCAAAGTCATAGATCTCCTGCTCGTCATACCCTTGCGCACGCAGGGCGGCAAGCACGGTTTTCTCGTTATACACCGCCACCACGCCGCCACCGTGTCGCATGACACGCGCAAGCAGGCGCAAAAAGTCCTTGGGGGTGTTGTCATGCAGTCTGACCGAAATGGGGAAATCCGAAATGCCCAGCTCCTCCACGATCTCAAGGCAGAGGTAACTGACCGCATTCGTCACGTCACAGCCCGACGCATTCGTACCGCCCAGCACGATATTCTGATAATGCTGCGCGTCTCCCGAGCCGCGCGGCGTGTCGCGCTCGATCCACTCACAGCCCTTGATAAACATGGATGCCAGCACCTCGCGTGCCTCGTCCATAGTGATCACGCCTGCGGCAAGGTCGCGCTCCAAGTACGGTCCGAGCAAACGGTCAATGCAGCCGATGCCGGGCCAGTTGCCGCCCAGGCGCACAAACGCAAAGCCGAACCAAAGGCTTTGCACCGCCTCGGTAAAGCTCTCGGCAGCGTGCAGCGGCACGCGCGAAAGCGTTTTGTACAGATGCGGATACGCGTCACGCGTTGCGTCCAAATAACGGCTGTGCCACACTTGCATAGCGTCCAACGTGCGCAAAAGCGCATTGTGCCGCTGCATGGCAGGCTCGTCAAATGCCGAGGTATCAATGCCCTCGATGCGTTCTCTCATGCCCAATATGCCCTCGCGCACCAAAATGCCGAAATCCACGGTCAGGTGGCTGACGCTGGGCCATACGATCTGCCCCCCGCGCACGATGGGCACCTGATGGCGCACCGCCAAGCCAAGCGTGGCCGCGCCGCTGACGCGCTCGCTCTCGCAAACGCGCACGGGACATTCTCTGACCAGCAAGTCCAAGCCCGCCGCATACCGCTCGTGCTCGCTCATGCTATCCCAGTCCTGCACGCCATCTACCGACACAAACGGCACGGATATGGTCTGCGCACCGTACTTGCCCTGCAGGGACTCCATGGCAAAGTGCCGCGTGGCTTCGCAAAGCCGCACGGGTCTGCCACCCTTATATGCCGAAGAAAAAACGTAAGCACTCATCATGATCTCCTTAGATGCAAAAAATCAAATCTTTTTGACCAATTGCTTGATAAATTCCACGACCTCACCGTCGGGACCGTACACAAACGCGATCTGAATGGTGATCTTGCGCGGCTGAGAGTCAAGGTCCATGACCGTCACGGGCATCTGCAGCTTTGCCCCTGCTGCAAGTGCCTTTTGCAGCGCATCCTCCACGTTTTCCACGTGCAAGGCAAGGTGCTGCCATCTGCCCTCGGATGCAAACTCCTGCCCGGGCTTTGCAAAGATCTCAAGCATAGTGCCGTCGCCCGTGTCAAGCAGCGCGATACGGTTTGCGCCCTCTCCCCAGGCGGTATATACCTTCATGCCAAGCTTCTGATAGAAAGCCAGCGACTTATCAAAATCCGATACGTACAGAGCCATGTGGTGAAAGCCCATGCCCTTGATAATTTCGTTTGCCATAGTAATCTCCTTATTCTTATTCTTCAAAAGACGCATAAACGTCCTGCTCGTAAAGGAACGAGGTCAACGCGCCCGAGCCACCGTCGTAACCCGAATTCTTCATGTAAATTGCCGTGATCTTGTTTACGGGATCGCTCCAGTAATGCGTGCCGTATGCACCGCTCCAGCCAAAGCAATCCTTGGGCATCTGGTAATTGTCTGCCGTGATGACGCGCACGCCAAGTCCCCATTGCTGCGGAGGCGGCATGATAGCGTCGGTCACCTGCACGCTGCCCATCTTCTCGACCGACTCGGGCGAGAGAATGCGCACACCGTTCAAAGCACCGCCGTGCGTCAGCATCTCACCAAACTTGACGTAATCGTCCAAGGTAGCCGCCAAGCCCGCACCGCCGCAGCACTGGGTCACGGGGATATTCTCAAAGATGGTGTCCACCGACTTGGGCACGGCAAAGCCGCCCTTCTCCTCGGTATAGTTGTGCATGGCGATCATGCGTGCCTTTTGGTCGTCGGTCATGTCAAATGTGGTATCACACATGCCAAGAGGCTCAAACAAATACTTGTCAAGGAAGGAATTATAAGGCATGCCCGACACGATCTCAATGATGCGTGCCACTGCCACAAACGCCACCACGGGGCTGTACCATTGCGCGGTGTACGGCTCAAACGCCAAATACTTATCCGCAAACCAATCCATCACGCCCTCGGGGGTCTTGGCGTTGTCCTCGGGCATGGTTGCCCATGCGTGGTCGCCCACCTCCATGGTACCGATACCGCTTGTATGAGAAAGCAGATGCTTGATGGTGATACGCGTGGACGCGTCCTTATCATATACGGGCTGTCCGTTCTCCATGTGTCCGATCTTCATATTTGCATACACGGGAATGTACTTGCAAAGCTCGTCGTCGATCGATAAGAGTCCCTGCTCCTCGGCAATCAGCGCGGCAACCGCCGTAATGGGCTTTGTCATGGACGCCAGACGGAACATAGCGTCATCTCTGAGTGGCTCTTTGGTGGAAGCGTTCTGATAGCCGTAGGTCTTGTGCAAGAGCACCTTGCCGTCCTGCAGCACGCAAAGTGCCGCGCCGCCTACCTTACCGCTCTCAATGTCCGCATTCACGCGCGCATCGACAAGTGCATTGAGTTTTTCTGCATTTAATTTTCTCATGATAAATCCTCCTTTTTCAAGTAAGGGCCGTCGCATGGGTGCGACAGCCCTGGCGGAACTGTATTATTTTATTGATCAATTATCCTTTGAAAAGCTGTACAACAGCTTATCCAGATTTTTCTGTGCCTTTGAAGACTGCTTGGCATATGCCGAGGAAAAGTTTGTTTTGTTACTGTTCACCGATTCCTTGAACAACGGCTCAAGGCCCAGGTCGTAATAAATGCTCATATCGTAGCAGCGGGTCTTGAAAATGATATCCAACATGCCCTGCGACTCCTCGTCACGTACGCTCTTGCGCTGCAGCACGGTATCGTAAAACGCGGGGGTCACTCTCTGATAGGACAGGATCGCCATGATCTCCAGCGTAGTCCCAAGCTTATCCGTATGCTTTGCCGCCTTGGAAATGCTTGTGGTGGAGCAGATGGCATTGGTCCAGGTGATGTAATCCGCCTGCGCGGCATCATACTTCGGAATGGGAAGCACGCCAAAATCGGCTTCCATCTGCTTACCCAACGCCACGACGTACTGCACGATCTCGGTATAGAACAAGCCTCTTCCCTCCTGGAAGCAGGTCTTTCCCAGCTTTTCCAGCCCCGGCTCATAACCAAAGGCGGAATTGTTTGCGTAAAAAATATTCAAAACCTTGTCAAGCAGATCACTTGCCTTGTTGATCGCGGACGTGTCCATCGCCAGATACGGATCCTTGCCCTCTTCGCAGATGACGTAGCGCAAGCCCGAGCCGTAAAAGAAGGTGTTTCCCGTTTCCCATGTCACCACAAAGCCGTAAACGTCGTTTTCGTCATATCTGCCGTCTCCCGACAAATCGTAGGACACGTCATCGATCAAGCCCTGGAAGTTATCCAGCGTCCACTCGTTGTTATACACCATAGCGTACGGATCGATGTTCTTGTTGTGTGCCAACTGCTTGTTGAACATCATGACGTAGGTGGTGCGCTCATCGGAAAAGTTAATGGCGCTGTTCATGAAAAAGACCTTATCCGAAATGACAAAGCTTGCAGTTCCCTCATCCCACCACGGAGCGGACAGATCAATGCCTTCCAGCGAGGTAAAGCTGATCAGATGCCCGTCGGATGCAAGGCTCGCGGTCTGCGCCATATGATGATGCACGGCGTCGTATTCGCCCAGTCCCGTTTTCACGTCGGTCTTAACGGCATCGGATACCTGATCGGTTGCCACGCCGACACAGTTCAGATTGAGCTTGCAGGTTTCCTCCAGTGCCAAGTTGCGCTGATAAACAGCGTCCTCCAGCACCTCGGTGCTGGTCTCGACCATCAGCTCGCCAAACACATGGTCATCACGGCCGATGATCGTAAAATCCTCTCCGCCCCAATCCACGCTCAGCTTTTCCAGGGCAGCAGCCGCAGGATCGGTTTGTTCCTCGCGCGTAGTGGAAGCATGATCCGCATCACCTTGATCGGGTTGGGCACAGCTTGCAAGTAAGGTCAGCAACAGTAAGCCTGTCAGAAATACACACAGATGCTTTTTCATAATACGTCTCCCGGCTTGTACAGATTGATCTTCATCTTAATTGTATTATACAACACGATCACCGTTTTGTCAATCTGTATTGGTGCATTTTGATCAAAAAGCAAGGGTGGTTGCATGCATGCGACGACCCTTGCGGAAAAACTTATTGATTATACGGATTATTCGTCCTTTTCGAACTTGGCGATCAGCTTCTGGATTGCCTTGTTCGCGCCCTTTTCCTTCTTGGAGTAGTTGGAAGCGAAGTTGTTCTTACCGTCGTTTACGCTGGTCTTGAACAAGGGCTCCAGACCGATCTCTGCATAGTACATGCAAAGGTCATAGGTACGGGTCTTGAAGATGATATCCAGCATGCCCTGAGACTCCTCGTCACGGACGGACTTACGCTGCAGAACGGTGTCATAGTAAGCAGGGGTAACTCTCTGATAAGAGATGATTGCCAGTGCTTCCAGCGTAGGACCAAGTCTTTCCAGGTTCTTTGCAGCCTTGGAAATGGAAGAGGTGGAGCAAATTGCGTTGGTCCAGGTGATGTAATCTTCCTGCTGTGCGTTGTACTTCGGAACGGGCAGTACGCCGAAGTCGGTGGTCATTTCCTTACCAAGGGAAACGATGTACATAACGACCTCGCTGTAGAACAGGCCTCTGCCGTCTATGAAGATGCCCTTACCCTGATCCTCCTTACCGGGAGGCGACATGAAGGTTGCATTGTTGGTATAGTAAATGTTCAGAACCTTTTCCAGCAGGGTGGTTGCCTTGTCCATACCGCTTGCGTCAAGTGCCAGGTAGGGATCCTCGCCCTCTTCGCATACAACGTAACGCATGCCTGCACCGAAGAAGAAGGTAGAGCCGGTCTCCCAGGTGGATACGAAGCCGTATCTGTCCTCTACGCCGAACTTACCGTCACCGCTGACGTCGGCAGAAACGTCCTTGATCAGGCTCTGGAAGTTGTCCAGCGTCCATTCGTTGTTGTAAACCATATCGTAGGGGTTGATATCCTCGTCGTTTGCAAACTGCTTGTTGAACAGCATAACGTAGGTAGTACCCTCATCGGAATAGTTGATGGAACCGTTCATGAAATAAACCTTATCGGAGATCATGAAGCCTGCAGTTCCCTGGTCCCACCAAGGAGCGGACAGATCGATACCGTCCAGCGTGGTAAAGCTGATCAGGTTACCGTCGGAAGCCAGTGCGGAGGTGTGAACCATGTGGTTCTGCAGCAGGTCATATTCACCCGTGCCTGCCTGCACGTCCTTCTTGGTCTCACCGCTCATCTCAGCCGTTGCTACGGGGATGATGTTGAGCTTGAGCTTGCAGAACTCCTCAAGCGCAAGGTTGCGCTGGTAAACGGCATCCTCAAGAACTTCGGTGCGTTCTTCGGTATACCACTCGTCATAATGGAAATCTTCTCTTGCCAAAACCGTGAAGTCTTCATCGTTCCAGTCAACGCTGATCTCCGCAAGTGCCATAGCAGCGGGGTCGTCGCTCTCTGCTTCAATGCTCTGCAGGGTATCGTCTTCACCCTCGCCCTGATCAACGCAGGCTACAAGCACGGAAAGCAGCATCAGCGCGGTCAGGAACAAGCACAAATACTTTTTCATGTTGTTTCTCCTTAAAAAATAATTATAGGTATACACCTTAAATTTCATTATACAATATCTCCACGCGTTTGTCAATCGACATATATGGAGAATTTTACACCGTCGGTCTGTGCAAATTGACACGGTCAACGACCTGCAAACCGTATTGCATCACCCATTGCTCGGCTATGGCGATCGTATCGGGATTGGCGACCGCGTCCACGTCGTGCGCGTCACAGCCGAAAATGACCTTGTTGCCCACTCTGCCTGCGATCTCCCAGAAATCCCGGCAAGGATATGCGCGCCCCTCGAC
Source organism: Eubacteriales bacterium (assembly GCA_045658965.1). Taxonomy (GTDB): domain Bacteria; phylum Bacillota; class Clostridia; order Oscillospirales; family CAG-272; genus SVQP01. Next base: position 25,821 of record JAZOVZ010000056.1, on the reverse strand, counting down.
AAGACCCAAAAAGTTAAGCTCCAGCGGAATATCCATTTCCTTAACCTCGCGGCACAGCCACTCCATCGCCGCGCGGTATTCCTCGCCGCGCTCGGTGTTGCTGGGCAGATCGGGGTGTGCAAGGTACACGAAATCCCCCCTGCGCAAGCCCTCAACCACCTGACGCGCATACTTCCAAGGCACGTCCGCACCTACTCTGCCGCCGCAGTAGACGGGAGCATCGATCTCGTTGCCGACCATGTGCTGCCCAAGGATCAGATATTCGTAGGGATAGGGCTGTAAAAACTCCAGCAGTCTTTGGTGGTAAAGCGGATAATATTCCGCCTCAAAGCCGATATGGATCTCAATGCGATCCGCATACTCCTCTTTCAGAGCCTGCAGGGTGTTTATATACTCCCCGATCTCGGCGCACTTCATGCGAAAATGCGACTCATGCCCGTTCGGAAAAGGATAGGGCACGTGATCCGAAAAGCCAAGCACCTTGACGCCCTGTGCAATGGCTCTCTCAATATATTCGCGCTCGCTGCCGCGCGCGTGGTTGCATCTATACGTATGGGTATGATAATTTGCGTACATTGGGGACTCCTTTTTGTATATGTTGCTACGCAAAATTATATCAAAATTCAAGCAAATTTGCAATAGTAATTGACATTTTTCGCGCAATATGATACAATTTATTTATATTCTAAGCAAGGAGATCTTACGCTTATGGCAACCAAAAAGAAAAAATCCTCGAATAATCTGACGCGTATTCTGATCAGCATCATCTTTATTGCGCTGGGTACCTCCTCGGTCATCTCTGCCGTGCAGGGACTGGTTACACTCAATCTCAACATTGGCATCGCCACCGCGCTGGGTATTTTGATGTTCGTGACCGGTATTATCAGCTTTTGCAAAAAAATGGTCGCTTGCCGCGTGCTGGGTGTCATTGTTTGCATTCTCTCGGTCATCATGTTCGTGCTCAGCCTGCCCTCGGCAACCTTAGGCTCGCTGCAAGCCCCCGCGCTTTATCTGACCCAAGCACTGCTCGCTTGGCTGTTCTTTGATTTGTCGTAAGGTCAATAAAGAAAAAACACCCGAGGTCTCGGGTGTTTTTCTTTGCCCTGTTGCCAACACAAGCCAATTTTTTTGAAATTCCTATTTACAAACACAAAAAGATATGATATACTAAATCCGCAAGGGGCATTAGCGCAGTTGGGAGCGCACAACACTGGCAGTGTTGGGGTCAGGGGTTCGAATCCCCTATGCTCCACCAAATAAGAATAGGGGTACGTAGCGCGTACCCCTATTCTTATTTGGTGCGTGTATCACCGATCGAACCCCCGCATAAGCGGCGCGTGCGTCGCGACATGCTGATTTGCGCAGGACGCCCGAACGGTTTTTACGCCCATCGGCGCAAATATGGGTTCAGAATCCCCGGGTGTCCCACACGGTTGCCTTTTGAACACTCAATATTGACCGACTGAACCCCCGCATAAGCGGCGCGTGCGTCGCGACATGCTGATTTGCGCAGGACGCCCGAACGGTTTTTACGCCCATCGGCGCAAATATGGGTTCAGAATCCCCGTATTTGCATTGAAAAACAAAAAAAGTTTGATTTTCGGTTGTCAAAACGCTCAAAATATGCTAAAATATGGGTAATCACAAAAATGCGAAAGAGGAATCACCATGCACAACAAGCTTACAAAAATTGATATACAAAAAATGGAAGAGGAGCTTGCCGAGCGTCGCTCGCGCAACCCTGCCCTGCGCGAAGAGGTCAAGCGCACGCGTGAGTACGGCGACCTTTCCGAAAACGACGAATACCGCTGCGCAAAGCGCGAATACAACGCCAACAAGAGCCGCATCCGCTATCTGGAGAACATGATCGAGACCGCAATTATTGTCGAGACCGACTCCCGCGAGGGCGTGATCGGTCTTTTCGACCGCGTCAAGATCTATTATCCCGAGGACGACGAATACCGCGAGATCCGCCTTGTCACCACGCTGCGCAACGACGTTTTCAAGGATTGCATTTCGCAGGATTCCCCCTTCGGCAAAGCTTTGATGGGCAAACGCGTGGGGCAGACCGTAACCGTGCACGTCAATGCAAACGTCAGCTACCCCGTCAAGATCCTGGAGGTCATCAAAGGCGAGGACGACCCCGATCTGCCGATTTCTACCTACTAAAAAACGATTTTTTGAAAGCGAGGTGACGTCATGTCCATGCAAATTCCCTGCCCCGATTACGTGTATGCCGTATTGAACGCGCTGCACGCGGCGGGTCACGAGGCGTATATTGTCGGCGGTTGCGTGCGCGATTGCATGCTCGGCAACACCCCCAAGGATTGGGACGTGACCACCTCGGCACTTCCCGAGCAGACCGAAGCAGCCGCGCTTGCCGCGGGGCTGAAAACCTTCCGCACAGGCATCAAGCACGGCACGATATCGGTGCTCTCGGACGGCGTGACGGTAGAGTGCACCACCTACCGCGTAGACGGCGATTACAAGGACTCCCGCCACCCCGAAAGCGTGCGTTTTACGCCAAGCCTTACGGAAGACCTTGCGCGCCGCGATTTCACGATCAACGCCATGGCGGCAACACCCTCGGCAGACGGCTGGGAGATCATTGACCCCTTTGACGGACGCGCCGATCTTGACGCGGGCGTGATCCGCTGCGTGGGCAACCCCATCAAACGCTTTGGCGAGGACGCTTTGCGCATTTTGCGCGGCGTGCGTTTTGCCGTGCGCCTGGGCTTTACCATCGAGGACAAGACCGCCAACGCCATGTACGCAAGCGCGGGCGGGCTGAAAAATATCTCGCGCGAGCGCGTGCGCGAGGAGCTGATGGGCATTTTGCAAAGCGGTGACCCCGAGAGTGCTGTCAAGATCATGAAAAAGCGCGGATTTTTGAAATTCGTGTTCCCCTATGCCGACGTGACCGCAAGCGCAAGAGGCGTCAATGCCCTGCCTGCCGACGCGCCGCTTTTGCGCCTTGCTTATCTCTTGTACGACGCACCCGATACCGCCGTGCAAACCACGCTCTCCGATCTCAAATTCTCGGGCGCGGACGCAAGATTTGTGCGCGTGCTGCTGACGCTGCGCGGTGAGCGATTGGAAAATACCCCTTTATTTGCAAGGGAAATGATCGCCCTGTACGGCGAATACGCCCTGCCCGCGCTTGCCCTGCGCGCATATCGCGGTGAGGACACCACAGCCCTTGCAGATACGGTCAAGGAGCAGCTTGCGAAAGGCGTTTGCGTCAGGGTAGCAGACCTTGCCGTGAACGGCGCAGACCTTGCCGCCATCGGCATTCCCAAGGGACGCGAGATGGGCAACGTATTAAACGCCCTGCTTGCCGAGGTCATGAAAGATCCCGCACTCAATACCAAAGACGCTTTGCTGGCTTTGGCAAAGCAGACGTATAAGGAGCATTAAATGTATTCCGTAACCCCGAGAAAGCAAAATAAACTGACAGATTTTGCGTGTATTGCCTGCTTTGTTGGCGGCATCGGCATCTTTGCCGTATCCATTCTCAATGCCTCCGTGCCCTATCTGACGCTTGCCGCGCAGATTGTTGCCGTGCTGCTTTTGACTGCAGGCATTTATCTGTACGCAAGATTTGTCGCACGTACCTATACCTATACGGTGCAGCCGGGAGGCATTTTTGACGCAGAAGGGCGAGAGCTTTACGATCTTGTCGTAGTTGAAACGGTCGGCAAAAGCAAGCAACGCACGGTGTGCCGCATTGCCCTGCGCGATATCACGCTGGTGCAGGCGCGCCCCGTACGCGCAAGCAAGAAAAAGGGCTACGCCAAGATCGAGGCGCAGGACGGCGGGCGCAGCTTTTCCTACTGCGCTGATCTTGTGCCCGAAAAGGTGATCGCAATTTATGACGCTGACGGCAACGCGGTCACGTTGACCTTTGACGCACGGCTTTACGATATTTTGAGCCGAAATTGCTAAAAAACCCCACAAAACATTTTCTGAAAAATTTTTCAAAAAGGTATTGACAAACCGAAAACTATCTGCTATAATACTGCATGTTCCGTTCACGACGACTCTGCTCGTGAGAATGTGCTGGTGTGGCTCAATGGCAGAGCAGCTGATTTGTAATCAGCAGGTTGATGGTTCGACTCCGTTCACCAGCTCCATATTTGGGGGATTTCCCGAGCGGCCAAAGGGGGCAGACTGTAAATCTGTTGTCACTGACTTCGGTGGTCCGAATCCACCATCCCCCACCAGAAAAAAGCACTTGCGTAAGCAAGTGCTTTTTTCAACGAAATTTGCCCTTCGGGCAAGTGAAATAGCTTCGCTGTGAAATATTTGCTGCGCAAATGTGAAATATTCGCTGACGCGAATGTGGGCAAATTTCATTTCACATCGAACGAAGCGAGATATTTCACAATTCACGAAGTGAATTATTTCACATTCGGCGCAAGCCGAATATTTCACTTGAAAAGCTAACGAATTTATGATATAATAACGACAGAAAGGCGGTGTTATTATGGCAGAATCAAAACTTCGAGAATTATCCACAGACTTTGCAGTTAAAGTCATTAAAATGTGCGACAGTATAAAAGGTCATCATTCTCTCGTTAATCAATTAGAGCGTTCGTCAACCTCTATCGGCGCCAACATCCACGAAGCGAATTATGCTCATAGTAAAGCCGACTTTATTGCCAAGTTTCAAATTGCATTGAAAGAATGCTATGAAACGGAATATTGGCTTGAATTGTTTGTAAAATCCGAGTTGATTGATCGAGAAATTGCTAAAGAACTTTACAATCAATGCGGAACAATACGCAGAATTTTGATTGCATCCATCAACACGGCGAAGGAGAGTGCAAAATGATATTGTACATAGAATCTGTATATGGCGATATGCTATTACACGGAAAACGAATGGAAGAATCAGAATTGCGCAAAAAGGCCAATGAACTACTGAAGCTTGTTAGCGCAAAGGAATTTCCTTCCGCCTTTTGTATGCGCTATGACTATGAAGAACTTCCTTTTGATTCGCATATTAAAGTCGACTATGTAGTTGATTTAGATACGAGCTGGGTCTATAAGCCAATATATAATACATAGCTTCGTTTACAACCATGGCGTTAAAAGTCCGGTAGGCGCGGACAACCAAGCCCATCACAACTCCCCTCATTCGACCCTTGTCCTTCGCAAAGAGAAGAAGTGGTCACGAATCCGCCAAAAACCCGAAAGCAAATGCTTTCGGGTTTTTCATTTGTGCCGCAGGCACAACATCGTTTGCGCGGCACACGCAACATCACTTGCCCGTAAGGGCAACCTCATTGCCGCCCTGCGCGGCACAAATGAACGATGTTGAGGCTTTGCCTCAAATGAAGTTGCCTTCGGCAAATGATGTTGGCTTCGCCAAATGAAGTTGCGCTTCGCGCAAACGGACACGCCCACTCCGCAACTTCACCGCGCCATAAGCGCAAACCGCAGACGCAAATCCACCTTGCACACCCCGCGAAGTTGTGATATAATAGCCCCAAGAAAGGCGGTGTAAAATGAAAAACCGCACCAAGCGAGTCGGTTTGAGTTTATGATTGTGCTATTTTTGTTGCCGCGCAGGCTTTGACAGATGCTTTGCGGTGTGTTAGTATGAATACATGAGCTCATCCTCGGCAAGAAAGGAATTCATTATGCAATATTCCCCCGATCTGATCCGCATCTCCACCGAATTGGAAGTAGACCCGCAGATGTTCTCGCTGTATCTTGTGCACGCGGACGCTCTTTCCTGCGAGCTGTCCGGAGTCAAATGCTATCTCAACGGCTACACGCTCCTATGCCTGAACACCACCGATACCGTCAAGGTGCACAGCGGCACGGGCGACGTGCTGGGCTTTTGCTTCCGCCCCGATTTTTACAACATTGGGCTCAATCGCACAGTCATTGAGAGTGACCGCTATCCAGACCTTCGTGCCAGATACAGTTATCCCGATTTTCACCTGTTTCTGACGCGCGACGAGCGGTATTGCGGGGTTCTCCCCCTGACAGCCGATGCCTACTGCTCCCTGCTCGCCCATTTTCGCGCCGCAGAGCAGTTCATTCGTGCGCACGGCACCGACCCCATGTGGTCCTGCCACGCCCGTTCACAGCTCATTTCGGTCATGTGCCTTGCCGAAAGTGCCTATCAGGGCAAGCAAACGGGAGGCGAGGATGCCATTGTCCGCTACATCAGAGAGCACGCCGAGCGTCCCATGTCGGTGGAATCCCTTTGCCGTATGTTCAACACCAACCGCACGACGCTGACCAAAACCATCAAAGCCGCAACGGGACTGGCACCCATGCAGTTCGTTTTGGAGGAACGGCTCAACCAAAGCCGCCCCGATCTGCTGTTCACCTCGCTCCCTATTGGCTTTATCGCCATGAAATACGGCTTTTCCGATGCAAACTACTACATCCGTGCATTCAAGCAACGGTTTGGGCAATCCCCCCTGCAATACCGCAACGAGCAAATTGAAAAGTGGCACGCCAACAAAGAATGATAAGGAGTTTTCATGAACAACCGTTATAACACAACTTCGTCCGATACCTACTCCCCCGAAAAGCCCAATCACGTCAGAACCGCCGTACACGCATTTTTCTACATAATCGTCTACCATATAGCCACCTATCTGCTGTACGCCATTCTCATGAGTCCCTTGGAAAATCAGATGGTGGGCGACGGCTATGAACCGCGCTACCGCTTTGTGATGTTCGCCTTTTCGCTTCTCACCTTAGCCATACTTGCCATCGTCATGATTACGGTTTACTTTAAGAACGGCTCACGCAAGCGCGCCTATCTTGCCGCCACCTCAGCAGAGATGCGCGGGCAAGAGAATGCGGCAGAGGGGGCACTCCGCTATCGCAAAATTGCGCTTGCAGAGTCAGCTGTCTCCACCGCAGTCCCCGCCGTCCTGTGGCTGATCCCCGCCCTTTTTTACACCGTTTCCCTGAGCATGTCCGGCTATGGCTACGGCTACGCACAGGCTTGGGGGATCGAGAACTTTTTCATTGGCGCGGTGGGACTGTTCCAGCCCTTCCAAAACGCCCTTATAGGTTGGCTTCTGGGCGTTGGAATGCTGTTCTGCGTTCACTATTTCGGGCGCATTGCAGCTCATAAGAGCTGGGAAGATAACCGCATTCGCCATTGAGCAGATATCAAGGGGGCGAGATGACGTATCATCTTGAAAAGTTCGGCAGGATCCTATTGGAGCTGCGCAAGGAGCGCGGCTGGACACAAAGTACGTTGGCGAAAAAGATGAACCTTTCTGCACAGTCGGTTTCCAAATGGGAACGCGGCACAAGCTACCCCGATATTGCGTTATTCCCGGTTCTTGCCGAGATTTTTGATGTGGACATAGGCGTTCTGTTCGGAAAGGATATATGAAAAAAGCACTTGCGGCAAGCAAGTGCTTTTTTCTATCCAAGCCGCAGGCACAACATCGTTTGCGCGGCACACGCAACATCACTTGCCCGTAAGGGCAACTTCATTGCCGCCCTGCGCGGCACAAATGAACGATGTTGAGGCTTTGCCTCAAATGAAGTTGCCTTCGGCAAATGATGTTGGCTTCGCCAAATGAAGTTGCGCTTCGCGCAAACGGACACGCCTTCGGCGTGATCACAACGCTGCGGGCACATTTTTTATTATAATATAATGATGATTTTCCCATATGTTCATATGCAATTTACAATTTTATGATATGATGTATTCTGTATAGTTTTGCAAAACACAGAAAGGATCTGTAAGTATGATAAAAATTGAACATCTGGTCAAAAACTACGGCTCGAACTGTGCTGTGGATGATATCAGTTTTTCGGTGGAAGCCGGTGAGATCGTGGGTCTTTTGGGCCCCAACGGTGCAGGCAAATCCACAACCATGAACATTCTGACCGGCTACCTTTCGGGCACATCGGGCAAGGTGTCGATCGACGGCATTGACATTCTCGCGGACCCGCTTGGCGCGAAAAAGCTGATCGGTTATCTGCCCGAGCAGCCTCCCCTCTACCTTGACATGACGGTGGACGAATATCTGAAATTCGCCTATGAGCTCAAGAGCTGCAAGCTGCCCCGCGAGGAGCACATTGCAGAGGTTTGCGAGGTCGTCAAGATCGGCGACGTGCGCAAGAGAGTTATCCGCAACCTCTCCAAGGGCTATAAGCAGCGCGTGGGTATTGCGCAGGCGCTGATCGGTAACCCCAAGGTCATCATTTTTGACGAGCCTACCATCGGTCTTGACCCCAAGCAGATCATTGAGATCCGTAACCTGATCAGAACGCTGGGCAAGGGTCACACGGTCATTCTCTCCACGCACATTCTGCAAGAGGTGCAGGCGGTTTGCGACCGTATCGTCATCATCAACAAAGGAAAGATCGTGGCGGACGAGCTGACCGAGAACATTTCCCGTGCGGTCGAGAACAACCGCCGCTTCAACGTCAAGATCTGCGGTCCTTCCCGTGAGGTTCTCTCCGCGATCAAGAGCATGAGCGGCATTGCCTATGCCGAGGTGCTGGCTGAGCGCGACGGTGAGGCTTATACTTACATGATCGAAAGCGAATACGGCGTTGACGTTCGTAAAAAGCTGTTCTACACCATGGCAGAGCGCGGCTGGGCGATCATCGGTCTGGAAGCGCTTGGCATGAGCCTTGAGGACATCTTTATCACGGTTGTGGACAAGTCCGCGGACGACAGACTGAACAGACCGAACAGAACGGTGCGCCGCCGTGCAGGCAGCAAGGACGCTTTAGAAAAGCAGGTGGCAGAGACCATGCTGCAGGAGGGCGCGGAAAAGCGCGCCATCGCTGACGCGACCGAGATCGAGGACGAGGAATAATTCCCCGCCACAAAAAATTCGAAAGGAGAACGGCTCTCTCGCCGTGTAAAACGATATGCTTGCCATCTATAAAAAAGAGATGCGCTCTTATTTCATCAATCCCATCGGATACGTGTTTGCGGGTGTATTCTTCATCATGTCAGCACTGCTTTGCTGCTACACCACCATCGTATCCTCCAGCTACGATACCTCATCCTATTTCATGATGATGATCTTTGCTTTCATCATTCTGATCCCGCTTCTGACCATGCGTCTGTTTGCGGAAGAAAGAAAGCTGCGCACCGAGCAGCTGCTCATGACCGCTCCCGTTTCCATTACGGGCATGGTCATGGGAAAATTCTTGGCAGCGTTGACGCTCTTTGCTTCTTCCCTGCTCATTTCCTGCATCAACTTCATTCCGATCTACGCCTTTGCTTCCATTGAGCGCGGCAGCGAATCCTACAACACCACCCACATCGGTCCTGTGACCGGTCAGGTCGTAGGCTGCCTTGTGGGCATTCTGCTCATCGGTGCGGCATTCATCGCCATCGGTACCTTTATTTCGGCTCTGACCGAAAACCAGCTTGCCGCTGCCGTTGTGACCATCTCGGTCATTCTCGGCATGGTGCTGCTCAGCTTTGTCAACACGCTCATCGATGCTTACTGGCTGCGCTTTATCGTGGATTGGTTCTCGGTGCTCAGCCGCTTCAACACCTTCAGCTACGGTATGTTTGACTTCTCTGCGCTGCTCTACTACATCTCCATCACCTTCGTATTCCTGTTCTTGACCGTCAGAGTATACGAAAAGCGCCGTTGGGGCTGATACGGAGGATAAGGCACAATGAGAAGAACAGCGACAAGCCGCCGCTTTCGCTATGGCTCTTTGTCCGTGGCACTGACGATTTGCGTCGTTGCCGTGGTCGTGATGGTCAACGTCATTTTCCAGACGCTTGCAATGCGTTATTCCTGGTTTATTGACATGACCGCCTCGGGCACGTTTACCCTTTCGGACGATTGCCGCGATTACGTGGCGGACAGCATTATTCCGCTGATCGATGCCGACAACGCATCGCTTAGCGAAAAGCAGAAGATCCGCATCATCTTCTGCGACGACAAGGCAGCCTGGGAGGAGCAGCCGGTACAGCAGTACCTGCTCAACACCGCCAAGGAGCTTGCCGAAGAATTCCCCGATCACATCGAGATCGAGTACATCAACATCTGGAATCACCCCTCTCTTGCAAAGAAATACAACGTATACGCGGACACCAACGTGGTCATTGCATACGGCGACCGCCACGTGCTGCGCCCCTTGAACGACTTTTACGTATTCAACAGCGCAGATACCGAAACGCCCATCGCGTATAACGGTGAAAAGAGCCTTGCTACCGGCATTTTGCACGTAGCGCAAAAGGATACGCCCATGGCGTACCTGACCGTCAACCACGGTGAGACCTTATACGACAACGCCTTCCTCAACCTGCTGACCGATGCAGGCTACCGCTACTCCTATCTGGATCTGATGAATTTTGACATTCCTGCCGACTGTGAGCTGCTGGTGACCTATAATCCCGCCAAGGATTTTGCCATCAACGACGGCATTTCCGTCAAGGACGAGATCGTTAAGCTGGACGCCTACATGCAGGCGGGCGGTGCATACATGGTATTCGTCAACTCCGACACCTTTGTTGCGGGCAGCTTTGTCAACTTTGAAACCTATCTGGAGAGCTGGGGCATTGACTTTATGCACTCCGAGGTTGCGGGCATTGAACATTGCTACGCAGTCAAGGATACCTCGCAATCCCTCTCGGTTGACGGATACACCCTGCTTGGCAACTACACCGCCAATGCACGCGGTAACAATATCGCGCAGGCAGCCGGCTACAGCCCCGTGGTATTTGCAAGTGCGACCGTTATCTCCCCTGCCGCAGGCTTTGCAGCAAACGGTGACGGCACTTATGCAAAGGACGGCTGCACGCTCTCTCCCATTCTGACCTCGAGCGAAAGCGCGCAGGCATGGGCAGGCGGACAAGCCGTTGCAAACGCATCCGCGGAAAATCCCTTCATTATGATGACGCTTTCCGAAAAGGAGGTTGTGGGCGGCACGGGCTACATCCTTGCTTGCTCCTCTACCAAATTTGCTGACGAGGACGCGCTGCACTCCCCCGTTTACGGTAACGCAAACGTGCTGCTGGCTTCGATTGAGACCATCGGCAACGACCGCATTCCCACTACGCTGACCTCCAAGCCCTTTGCAGACTCCACCATTGACACCATCACGGTATCGCAAAAGACTTACATCACGGTGCTGCTTGCCACCGTTCCTGCGCTGATTTGCTGCGCTGCGGGCATGATCTCTCTGATAAGGAGGAAGCACGCATGATGCACAAGTTTACCAAAAAAACGATATTTACGCTCGTGACCGTGCTGGTCATTGCCGGCGTGCTGCTCTGCAACGTCGGATTCCACGCACTTGCAATGCGCGGACTCTGGTTTATCGACTTTAACATTCCCCGCTACCTTTCCATGGAGGGCACGCTTTACAGAGTGTCCGACTCCTGCATCGACCTGCTCAAGCAAAATCTCCCCGGAGCGGTAGATGCGGTCAACGCCGAAAGAGCACAAAAGGGCGAGGAGCCCTTGAAGGTAGAGATCATCTTCTGTACCGACCCCGACGTGCTGGATGATAACGACTATACCCGCTACATTCACTACACCGCGCTGGGTCTGCAAAAGGAATTTTCCGACTATATTGACGTGCAGTACGTCAACATCGTCAAGAACCCCTCTGCGATTCAGAAATTCAAGGCGACCAGTGCCACCAACATCTACTCCTCCAACGTCATCGTTTCCTTCGGTACCGAGTACCGCGTATTCACGGTTGACGCGCTCTTCACCTCCAACGATGCCTCTTCCACCGATTTCTGGGCGTACAACGGCGAAAAGAAGCTGACCTCTGGCATCCTCGCGGTAACGCGTGCCGAGTCTCCCATCGCTTGTCTGACCGTGAACCACGGTGAGAAGATCGAGGGCTACAATGAATTTATGCGCCTGATCGAGGCTGCGGGATTTCAGGTGCAGACGCTGGATCTTGAAAACGATCCCATCCCCGAAAACTGCCGTCTGATCATCACTATGGCACCGCAATACGACTTTTACGGTGATCCCAACGATCAAAACGACGAGATCGACAAGCTGGACGCATTCCTTGATAAAGCCTACTCCTTCCTGTACGTTTGCGATCCCGACACCCCTGCGCTCCCCAACCTTGAGGAGTATCTGGAATTCTGGGGCATTACCCAGGCGCGCAAGACCGACAGCGCAGGCTTTTCCGAGAATTACCTGGTGCATGACACCGAGGCAAACGTGGACGGTGAAGGCTTTGCCCTGATCGCAACCTACGAAACGCTGGGCTCCGGTGCATCCTTTACCAGCGACCTGCGAGGAACGGGCTATCCTCCCACGGTCATCTTTGACCACGCGTCCGCAATCAAGCCCGCAGAAAATTACAAGCCCACCTACGTGTTGGAGGATGAAACCACCAACACCGAGGCTTACATGTACTATTCCTACCGTTCCAACGGTGTCACCCGTTCCATGCACAACATCTTTACCGCCCCTGCAACTGCAAACGGTACAATTGGCGGCACGGTACACGAGCCCGCAGGTCAGTACCCCTTCAGCCTGATGACGCTGACCGTGGAAAACCGCACCACGCAAGAAACCAACTACTCGGTAGCGCACGAGCCCTCGTACGTTTGCTGCATTGCATCGACAGAATTTTTGTCCGATACCGTGCTTGCATCCGATGCTTACGGTAACGCCGACGTCGTGCTCGGCACGCTGCGCTCCATGGGACGCGAGGTCATCCCCGTCACGCTGGAATTCAAGGCATTTATGCTCTGGGATATCGCAACGGCAGTGATGGAACAGACCAAGCCTATGTCCGTTCTGATCGCACTTGCCGTTATCCCCGCAACGATCTGCTTCGGCGTTGGTATCTTCTTTAACGTCAGGAGAAAATATTTATGATGCAAGAACAATTTTTCACCCTCTCGTTCCGTCCCGGAAAGGGTGAGGTCTCCCGCCGCTCGCTTGAGGTCAAGGTGGGAGAGCCCCTGCCTGCGCTGCCCATTCCGCAGCGCAAGGACTACACCTTTGACGGCTGGTACACAGAGGAAAACGGAAAAGGTCAGAAATACGTGCCGGGAGACGTCCCCACGACTGACCTCGTGCTGCACGCGCATTGGATCAAGCGTAAGGCAGCCAAGAAAAAATCCCTTTACCGCACACAGAAAAACGCAGCCATTACGCTGGCTGTCAGCTTTGCCGTACTGATTGCCGTGCTGATCGGCGTGCGCGCTCTGGTCAGCATTCTGACCTACAACGAGCAGGTCAAGATCGTGAGCAAGAACGGTGAGGTTGAGGTCATTACGACCAAGTATTACGTCAAAAAGATCGACGGTGTGTACAACCTGTGCCACCTCAACGGCTCCTTCCCCAACTTCACCTTTGAACCTCTGCCGCAGGATGCGGACGGCTACTTCGTCACCGATCACGACTCTCTGATCGCGGTCGATCCCAAGACGGGTGCTTGCAAGGTGTACGCCGTGGTAGAGACCGAGGGCACCGAGGTCGTTGGCTATTCCGGCAGAGTCATGCTGTTTCGTCAGCTGACCTACGATGCATCCTCTTCGCTGGGTAAAAAGCCGCAGAACCGTATTGACAAGATCGAAATCACCAATGCGCACGGCTCGTTTACCCTGATCCGCGAGCAAAACACCAACAATTTCTATATCGACGGCTACGAGACCACGATGTATAGTCTGGAGTCCTTTGCATCCCTTGCAAACGCCTGCGGCTATACGCTCTCCATGGAAAGACTTGCCGAGCCCGAGCGCAATCCCGACGGTACCATCCGCTTTGCAGAATACGGCTTGGTGGCAGAGACCCGCAAGGATGAAGAGGGCAAGGAATACAGTTACGTGCCCGCCAAGTTTACCACCACCGCAGGTGACGGTACGGCTTACACGGTCATCATTGGCGATCCCATCGTTTCCGAAGCAGGCTACTACGCACAGCTTGAGGGCAGAAACACCGTTTACATTCTGTCCGCATCCGGTATCAAGGATCTGGTCCTGCAGCCCGTTGAAACGCTGTTGACCCCCATGGTCACCTATCCTTCCTCCATGAACACCTACTTTGACGTAGAGCACTTCGTGATCCAGACCGGCATTGACCACGAAAAGATCAACGACGTCATCTTCAAGGAAGCATGCAACCGCCTGGGCATTGACCTTGAGACCGTCAAGCCCGACGAGATCGACCAAAATGCACTTGCCGAGAAGTACGCAGAGGTTTCAAACGAAATGTACGATTCCCTGCTGCTGCAGTATTCCAAGGAGGTTTGCGACTTCTCCTACCTCGACCTTGAGGAAAGAGAAAACACCATGTACTCCTCCATGTCCTTCAAGACCGATTCGGAATACATGAAGGGATATTTCCCCAATTACGACAACGTCAACACCGCGCTCTACAACCTGTATTCGCTGGCAGCCCTGCGTATCGTCAAGCTTGACCCCGACGCAGACGTGATGGAGGAATACGGCGTGATGGAGCCTGCACATCTGATCAGCTACTACTACGACGACGTCGACGATGAGGGGAACACCTTCACCGTTTACAACCGCATCAGCGTCAGCGCAAAGTCCACCTCGGGTATTTACTACGCTTACGGCGAGATCATGACCAAGGACGAGGACGGCGAATACTATTACCTCTATGCCCCCATGATCGTGGAGCTTTACGAAAGCGCGCTCCCCTTCTTGGAATGGAAGGATATTGACTGGTACGATCCCTACTTCGTGCAGCTCAATATCGCGTACGTACAGGACGTGATCTACTCCTGGGGACAAAACAGCATCAAGTTTGGTATCGATAACTCCTCCACCTCGCAAATGGTATTCATTCCCGGCAGAGGCAACGGTCACACCGCAACGGTGAACGGCGAGGAGCTGACCTATACCGTACAAAAGATCGGTGAGAGATACGTGCTGGTGGACGGCGAGGGCAACGCGCTCTCCCCCATTCACTCCTCCGATTACATGGTATCCGCGCAGTACGCAAATAAGGGCACGGTGCAATATCCGTATCCGCAGTACGCAAGAGATTACATGTTCATTGAGACCAAGACAGATGATCAAAACGGCACCTACACCTATTACATGTACTACCGCGGCGGCAAGGAAAGCGGCTACCAGCTTTGCGCCGACGTCAAGGTGCTGAATGCAAACGGTGACACCATTGACGCAAGAACGGTACAGGGCAAGGTGGCGTACGAGACCGATTACTTCTACACCAAGACCGGCTACTTATTCATGCTTGCCAAGGACAGCGTGCTCGGCAAGCAATTGGATGCGAGCACGGGCTCCTGGGGCGAAAGCGCGATCTACGCAACCGCAGACGACAAGTACATTCTGATCGACAAGCAGACGGGTACCTGGTTTGAGATCAAGACCCTGACGCCTCAGATCTACTTTGCAGACAAGGACACCTCCTCCATGGTAGTCAACAGCGCAGACAGAAACGGCACGACCTTCTATCCCACGGGCAACACCGAGCTGCGCTTTAACGAGACCGAAAACTACTTTGAGATCTACAACGTAGCAAAGCAGAGCTGGACAAAGGCAAACACCTCCAACGTCACGCTTGGCGTTTGGGGCAGCGGCTCTTACTATAAGACCGCAGACGGCAATTACGTATTGGTGGACGGCAAGACGGGTGAATGGGGTTACCTCTACCTCTCTACCGTAAGCTCGAACAATATGGTCGTCAGTGCCAACGGTCAGGTGCTGGATTACGAGGTCACGCTGCACACCGCAACCGGTAAAGCACAGCTTTCCACGGCAGCGGACAACTTCCGCAAGATGTATCAGGGCTTGCTTTACGCATCGGTGGAAGGCGAGAGCGATCTGACCGCAGAGCAAATGGCAGCATTCCGTGCTACTCCCGACGATGAGTGTCAGCTCAAGCTGACCATTACCGCCGAGGACCCCGACGGTACCACGCGCTACACCATTTACCGTTTCTACCGCTACACCAACCTCAAGTCTTACATGACGGTTGAGCTGGTGGATTCCCCCGATGATGCGGGTGACCCGCAGAACGGTCAGGGCACCTTCTTCGTGCTTTCCACCTTTGTGGAAAAGCTGATTGCGGATGCCGAGCGTATCGTAAACGGTCAAGAGGTCATTTCGACCAGTAAGAATTAAAAAAGCCGAAAGGCTCGTCGCAAGAGGTGCCTGCCATACAGCAGTATACTCGAACTGACAGGAAAAGGACAGAGAGTGTTTTACATTCTCTGTCCTCTTTTCTTGAAAAGCACTGCATTTGTGGGCACAAATGCCATATCAAACCGGATGTGATATGCTGACCGTGTCAGCGTGATATTGTTGCAAGCAACAGTGATATTGCTCCCGATGGTCGCAGTGATATTATATTCGCCTCTCAAGCTCGCGTAGCGAATATCACTCGGCGATAGCCGAATACCACTGCGAAGCAATAGAACTCGCCGCAGGCGAATATAACTGTGGCACCTGCTCTACGGCAGGTGCCACAAGACGAGCCTTTCTTTATTGCTTGTTATCTTATTTTCTCTTTCTTTTTTTGAAGCACACAACGCCTGCTGCAATGATGACTGCGGGCACGCATGCACCCATCACGCTCTTGCAGCCGCGCTTGGTTTCTTCCCCGGGCGCGGTCGATTCTTGAATCGACCCTACGGAGTTGTCTTCACCGGGCTCGGCAGTATCCGCCTCGCTGCTCTGCTCGGGCTGCGGCATAGCCGCCTTGAGCGCACGCACAAGCAGGTTCATAGAGGTGGAGGTCAACAGCGCGTTATCCATGCCCTCTTGTGCCTTGACGTACGCCTCGGCGCCCACGTCACCGCCCGCCACTACGTATTCGTCCATAGCTGCCTGCAAAGCACTCTTGTCGCATACGGGCGTGCCGTAGGCTTCGATCTCTGCAAGCTGCAGCATATATCCGTCTGCCGCCGTGTTGCGCAGCTTGGTGGCTTCAAACTTGACCATGATAGCAGGTACGGGCTCTGCAAGCTGCACCGTATAGGGCTGATCCGGTCGGCTGCTGGCGGTCTGCTTATCGACCGACACCCAATTTTCACCGTCCACGGAAAGCAATATTTCAAAATCCTCGGGCCACAGATCGGAGATGGGATGCACCACGATCTGATCAACGGCAAATACGTCACCGAAATCAATGACGACGTATTCCGTTGCTTTTGCCGTATTGTGGATCTTGACGTTGGAGGTCCAGCCGTTATCCAGCTTACCGTCATTGATAAACTTGCCCGACCAGCCCCATGCCACGTATTCCTGGCTGGTATCGCTGGAAACGTCGTAGGGTCTGCCGAGTGCAATGTTCATGCCCTCGGTGTAAATGATCTCCTCGTTCGGACGCTGCATGCTGCCCGGTGCACCGACCGTGCCGTCGTCCATAAAGATCTCAATCTCGGCAATCGCCAAGGTGCTGCCATAGCTTGCAATATCCAACTTGACGTAACGGGCATTGACCGCATCAAAGGTAAAGCTGGGAATGGCATCGCGCGCGCTGACGCTTTGGTCGCGCTTAACCTCGGTCCAGCTCTTGCCGTCCTCGGAAACGCTGATGATCACCGTCTTGCCAAAGTTTTTGCCGAATTGCTTACCCGTGCCCGCGGGATAGATATCCACGCGGTTGAGCTTTGTGGCATAGCCGAGGTCGATGACGATCTCGCTCTCGCGAGGACCGTTTGACGCCCAGCCCAGCGTACCGCTCATCTCACACTCACGTTCACCGTCGTTGAGGTTATCCATATATTGATTGGAAGTACCTGTCGAGCTGTTGCACGTGATCTGCGCGTCAAGGGCAAGATTGGACCCTGTGGGCGCAGGCGTGATGGGATCGGCAAAATCAACACCCTCGGGCAGCGCAAGCAGCTCACCGTCACCTGCCGCCAGCGTCAGCGTCAGCTTGTCGCCGTCAAGCGCTACGGCAGAAAGGCTGCCGTCCTGCTTGCTGACCTTTTGCAACGAGGTAATGGACGCATCCAACTTGACAGTAATGCTCTGCTCCTTGGAGAAGTTGTTGTTCACGATCATGATATAATTTCTGCCGTCCTCCCTACTCTTGAGCAACGACACGGTATAATTCTTTTTGTCGGCGGGCTGCACGGGGAAATCCTCGGGGATACTCTCTTGTCCCCAGGTCTCGCCGTTGAGGTAGATCTCCAGCGCGTCACAATCGATCAGCACCTTGCCCAGCGCCAGCACCTCGTGGTTGACCGTGCTGACACCCTTGTAGTGCGCATTGGGCACACCTGTCGAGGAGATGATGCCGTCCGCAAAGGGCTCGGAGCGATCCACGGGTGTAAACCACGTGAAATACGAGATCTGCTTATAACCGTACGCAAGGTACATGTAGATCTCATAACGGATCTCACTGTCGGTGGGGCGGCGGTATGCACCGGGAATGCAGACCGATTGGATGTACGCACCCGTCTTGACGCCGTTTGCAAGTCCCACCTCGTGTACCGCAGCCATATTGGAAAGGAATCCCACTCTGTCCATACTGCCCGCAGCGGGTCCGTACGGATAGCGGTCATACATCAGATAGTCCAGAGGGTATCCCGTGGACGCGCAAAGCTTGCACCAGTCGTTGAGTTGCGACTTGTACGTATCCATATTGGCATACGCGCCCGCAGGCAGGAAATTCAGATGCATATACTTATCGGGCTCGGCACTCTTGAGAATGCGATACGCATCAAAAAAGGTATTGGGGTTGAACGGCTCATCCAGCATATAGTAGCCGCCCACACCGGGCACGCTCTTATATTCCTCCACAACCGCCAGGATCTCCTCCTCGGTCATGCGCAGAAGGTTACCGCCCAGGCGGTCGTCTCCCACGGTCATCATCATGCCGTATTTGGCGCAAAGCTCCAGCATCTTTTCCTGCACGTGCTTTTCACCGAGGGCGTCGCCCGAACCCATGACGTAGGTAATGCCCGCGTCCGCCATCAGTTTGTACTGCTCGTCATTGACGTATTGCTTGGTGGGCGGCCAGAAGATCGAGATCATGACGTTATCGTCAAAGCGATCCTTCTTTTCTACCACCTGCACGCTGCAGGTCTCGGTCACGCTGCCCGCAGTTGCCGTTACGGTAGCCGTTCCCTTTGCCTTGGCGGTCACCTTGCCGCTCTGATCAACGCTTGCAACGGATGCATTATCACTCTTCCAAGTCACGCTCGGTGCACTTGCAAAGCCCGAAAGCAGCATTTCAAGCTGTGCGCTCTCGCCGGGCACAAGCTCGACGGCATGCTTGTTCAAGCTTGCGCGCTGCGCTTCCTTGCCCCAGATCTCTATCTCGGAAAGCTGCACCAAAAGTCCGTCCGAGCTCTGTCCGCCGCCAACGGATTCCACCGCGTAACGCTCGGTCACGTGCATCTGCACGAATCTTGCCTGCACGGGAGCAAAATCGTGCACGTTTTTGGTCTTATTGACACCGGGATTGCCCTCGCTCTTGGCTCTCTCGGTATAATACTCACCGTCAACCGAGGTCAGAATACTGTAGGTCACGGGGAAATTGTTGCCGCTCGCGGTGGGCACGATCACCACTCTCCCTATCTCGGTTGCGGTACCGAGGTCAACCGTCACGGTCACGGGCTTGGTCTTGTCGGTCTCCACGTCATAAGGGTTGGTTGACCAACCCGTGTTTGTCTTGCCGTCCACCAGCATAGCCTTGCACCAATTCTCGGCAGCCATCTCGTAGGAGTTTTCCCCCGAGGTCTTGGAGGATGCCTTGGATACCGATACCGTCGCACCCTTTGCCACGTTGACGTAGTCCGCGGGCAGCTCGGCAGCAAACGAAGGGATTGCCGCGCTTGCTGTTGCCAGCATCATGGCAAACGCCACGCACAAAAGTCTTTTTACCGTCATTTTCACCATAGTTGCGCTCCTTTTTGTGAGTTATATGTTCATTATACCATAAGCGCCGCAAACTGTCAAGCACGCAAAACCGCTCTTGACACGCTTTTGCAAAAGGTGTATAATGAATGCAACGATGAATATTGGAGTGCACACATGAAGTTGACAAGCATTTTACAAAGTGATAAGCTTTCCCTTTCCTTTGAGGTGTTTCCCCCCAAGACCGATACCGCCTTTGAGAGCGTGGAGCATGCCATAGAGCAGATCGCGGCACTCAAGCCGCCCTTTATGAGCGTGACCTACGGTGCGGGCGGCGGCACGGGCAGATACACCTTGGAGATCGCCAAGCGCATCAAGGACACCTACGGCGTGCCCATGCTGGCGCACCTGACCTGCGTGTCTTCCAATAAGCAAACGGTGCACGCGCAGATCGAGGCGATCAAGGCTGCAGGCATCGGGAACGTCATGGCATTGCGCGGCGACATTCCCGCGCACCTGCAGGATGCGGACCGCTCGGATTGGGATTACCACCACGCCATTGATCTTGTCAGAGAATTGCGAAATTGCGGCGCGGACTTTTGCATTGGCGGTGCGTGCTACCCCGAGGTACACCCCGAGAGCAAAAATCAAAAGGAAGACTTAAAGCACCTTGCCGAGAAAGTGGACGCAGGCTGCGACTTTTTGACCACGCAGATGTTTTTTGACAACAATCTGCTCTACAATTTTCTTTACAAGGCGCGCGAAGCAGGCATTACCGTGCCCGTGGTGGCTGGCATTATGCCCATTACCAACGCCTCGCAAATCGAGCGTGCCGTCAAGCTGTCGGGCTCGCACATGCCGCGCAGATTTTTGAGCCTTGTGGATAAATTCGGCAGCGATCCCGCCGCTATGAAGCAAGCGGGCATTGCCTACGCAACCGACCAGATCATTGACCTGTTTGCCAACAACGTGACCAACGTGCACGTATATTCCATGAACAAGCCCGAGGTGGCAGCCGCCATTATGGCAAATCTGTCCGACATTTTGGGCAAGTAATTTCATTTGCTTTGGAGGCATTTCATGTCCTTAAAAGACCTTTTATCCGACAATATCATATGCATGGACGGCGGCATGGGCACGCTGCTGCAGGCGGCAGGGCTTGCTCCGGGTGAGCAGCCCGAGAGATGGAACCTTTCCCATCCCGACACCGTGCGCGCCATTCACCGCGCGTATCTTGATGCGGGCAGCCGCGTCATCACCGCCAATACCTTTGGGGCAAATCCGTGGCACTATACCGACAAGGAGCTATCCGAAATCATCCCCGCAGCCGTGCAAAACGTGCGTGCCGCGATTGCCGACGCAGGGGTGAGCAACGCTTACGTCGCCCTTGATATCGGCCCCTCGGGCAAGCTTTTGCGCCCCTACGGCGACCTTGATTTTGAGGATGCCGTGGCAGCCTTTGCCAAGATCGTGCGCATTGGCGCGGACGCAGGTGCGGATCTTGTGCTGATTGAGACCATGAACGACTGCGCCGAGACCAAGGCGGCACTGCTGGCGGTCAAGGAGAACTGTTCCCTGCCTGTGTTCGTGTCCAACGTATACGGCTCTGACGGCAAGCTCATGACGGGCGCTGAACCCGAAGCAATGGTCGCGATGTTAGAGGGCATGGGCGCAGACGCCATCGGTGCAAACTGCTCGCTCGGCCCCCGCCAGCTGACCACCGTGGCAAAGAGATTGCTTGACTGCGCATCCGTCCCCGTGCTGCTCATGCCCAACGCAGGGCTTCCCCGTGCCGATGAGAACGGCAACACCGTCTACGACGTGGATGCCGAGGGCTTTGCCGAGATCATGGCTGACATGGTTTCTCTGGGCGTGCGTCTGCCGGGCGGCTGCTGCGGCACCACGCCCGATCACATTGCCAAAATGACCGCGCGCATAGGGAATATCGTCCCTACCCCCATCATAAAGAAAAACGACACCGTGGTGTCGTCCTATACGCATGCCGTCAAGTTCGGAAACGCGCCGCTTCTGATTGGCGAGCGCATCAACCCCACGGGCAAAAAACGCTTCAAGCAGGCGCTGATCGAGGGTGACAGCCAATATATCCTTGACCAGGGGCTTGCACAAGCCGAGCAGGGCGCACACCTCTTGGACGTCAACGTGGGCATTCCCGAGATCGACGAGCCGAGCGTGCTGTGCCGCACCGTCTCTGCGCTGCAAGCCGTAACCGATCTGCCCCTGCAGATCGACACCGCTAATCCCGCTGCCATGGAGCGCGCCTTGCGCGCGTACGTGGGCAAAGCCATGATCAATTCGGTATCGGGCAAGCAGGAGAGCATGGACGCCGTGTTCCCGCTTGTCAAAAAATACGGCGGCGTGGTGGTCGCCTTGACGCTGGACGAGCGCGGCATTCCCGACTCGGCAGACGGTCGCATCGAAATTGCCGAGCGCATTTTGCAAGAGGCTGCACGCTACGGTATTGACCAAAAGGACATCGTGTTCGACACGCTGACCATGACTGTCAGCACCGATCCCAAGGCGGCAACACATACGCTGCGCGCGCTCAAATATATCCGCGAGCAGATAGGCTGCCATACCGTGCTGGGCGTTTCCAATATCTCGTTCGGGCTGCCCGAGCGAGAGGTGCTCAACAGCCATTTCTTTGCGCTTGCCATGGAAAACGGACTTTCCGCAGCCATTATGAACCCCGGCTCTGCGGCTATGAAAAACGCATACCTTTCATTCTGCGCTTTGCGCGGACTGGACGCGGGCTGCGCGGACTATATCTCGCGCGTCACCCCCGTCGGTGCATCCGCATCCGCCCCCACGACAGCAAACAAGGACGCACTGCCCCCTTTGCAGCACGCCATCCTCAAGGGGCTTGCCAAGGCAGCTGCCAAGGAAACCGACACGCTGCTGGCGTGCACCGCCCCCTTGGATATCATCAACGTCCACGTCATTCCCGCGCTTGACCTCGTGGGCGCAAGATTTGAGCAAAAAACCTTGTACCTGCCCCAGCTGTTGCTTGCCGCAGAAGCCGCAAAAGCCGCGTTTGAGCGCATCAAAGCACAGGCAAGTGCGCAGAGCGCGGACGAGGCGCAGATGCCCTTCGTGCTTGCAACCGTTGAGGGCGACATACACGACATCGGCAAAAATATCGTAAAGCTGCTGTTGGAAAACTACAATTTCAAGGTCATTGACCTTGGGCGCAACGTGCCTGCCGAGGATATTCTTGCCGCTGTGCAGGCGCATCACGCACCGCTTTGCGGTCTGAGTGCCCTGATGACCACCACCGTGCCCGCCATGGAGCGCACCATTGCCCTCTTACGCGAGCAAGCCCCCGATTGCCGCATCGTTGTCGGCGGCGCGGTGCTGACCGCGGACTATGCCGCACGCATCGGCGCGCATCACTTCGGCAGCGACGCTATGGAGACCGTCAGATACGCAGAACGCGTAAGAAAGGAGCTGCAATGAAATTCTACATCAAGCAAAAGATTTTTTCATGGAACGACCGTTTCTCGGTTTACGATGCATACGAAAACGAGCTGTTCACGGTCGAAGGAGAGCTTTTCTCCTTTGGCAAAAAGCTGACCATATTTGACCGCAACGGCAGCGAGCTTTACCGCATTGAGCAGGAGCTGTTCCGCTTCCGTCCGCGCTATCACATCGTCAAGGATGGCGAGATACAAGCTACGGTGGTCAAGGAGTTTTCCATGTTCTCTCCCTACTACACGGTCGAGGGTCCCGGCTGGGAGGTGCAGGGCGACTTTTTCGATCACGATTATGAGATCACCGACGCAGGACGCCTTGTCGCCTCGGTGCAAAAGCAATGGTTTACGTGGGGTGACACCTATGAGATCAGTGTGGACGACCGCGCGTACGATCCCGTCGCCGTCCTCACCGTCGCCATCATCATCGATTGCGTGCTGGATAGTCAGGATAATTAAATATGCAAAAGGGGCTGAAAAATCAGCCCCTTTTTTGATATATTACGGCGCAATGGGACGCGAAGTAGTCTCCATGCCCTCCCCACCGACGATCTCTTGGTTGTGTGTTCCGTAATCCACGTGCTGCATATTGATCTCGGCAAGCTCGATCAACCACACCACATCCTGCTCGGAAAGCGGAAACACCATACTGTTTGATAACCACACGCATTTGTTGTAGGGATCGAATTTCAGCTCGATGGCGGTATTGTTGTGGAATCTGACCGTCACCTTGCGCTCGACCTGTGCCGAAAGCGGCAGCATACCGTTCAAATATTCCTCACTATGCTGACTGATATACATGGATTTCCCGCTATATTCCGCACCCTGGGACATACTGATCGCTTCAAAGAAGCGCGCAGCTGCCTCATCCTCGTCAACAAGCACTCTCTTGATCTTGATCTCCTTGCGATTCCTATATGAATCCTCTTTTTCAAATCGGATGCTCTTGATCGCATCGGCAGAGTCTGCACCGTAAACCGTTTCAAGCAGCAGCCCGAGCGAAAAAGGCTGTGCATTCTCGCTGTCATAATAGTTCATCGCATCAAATCGGAATAGCTCCACCTCGCCCTCATCCGTCACGGCAATCAGCTCTGCAATATCGTCGTGTCCTTTGAGCTTGTATAGCTTCTGCGTTTCTGTTTCAAGATACAAATCACCGATCTTGCCATCGAGCGTCAGCCTTTCATAATTGCTCATTTCATCCACTCTGACATAAGATGCATAATATCTTTCATTCAGTCTAATCAGCGTTGTGATTTCAACCTGCTCGTATGCGCCTTCATCCGGTGCAATCAGCCACACTGAAACACTCACGAGCAAAGCAAAGCAAGCTGCCATCGACACCCACTTCACCCAAGCGTTCTTTTTCTTCTTTTGCACCTTTTCGGCAGGTGCAGCCGCTTCGATCATTTTGGGATCTATATAACCAAATTCTCTGTAAAACTCTTTGCTTGTCATACATCAAAGCCCTCCTTTTGCAAATGCGTTTTCAGCTTTTTACGAGTGCGAAGCAAAAGCATGGCAACTGCACTTTCTTTCATGGCATACTCACGGGCAATTCCCTCAATCGAGCTTGCATACCAATATCTGCGAATAAAGACATTGCGCGTTTTGGTCGGCAACCCTTGCAAAAAGGTATTGAGTGAATCGTGCAAAGCCGCCCCCGCAGCCACATCCCATCCGTCGTTTTCTCCCGGCAAGCATTCGGTCAATTCATCCAGCACCAACGGCACCTGCCCTCTCTTTTTCGTATGCTGTTTTTCGTACAAGTTAAACGCCAACTGCCGACAGATCATGCCCACGTACGGTTTCAAGGACTCGGGACGCTTTGGCGGTATCGTTTGCCACGTTTTCAGATACGTGTCATTCACGATCTCCTTCGCGTCCTCATCATTCTCAAGGATCTGATAGGCGATGTATTGGCAGTATCTGCCGTACTTTTTCTCGGTCTCTGCGATAGCAGATTCGGAGCGTTCCCAATACAGCTCCACAATTTGCTTATCTTGCATACTTCACACTCCTTTCGTGTGTTCTAAAGCGCTTCAACAACTATAACAGGAAACCGGGCAGTTGCATCACACATTCAGGAAAACTTTTTTATATTATAGCATATTTTTTCAAATATGTTGTGAACGAACAAAGAAGGATTGCCACATGGGGCTGATAAATTAGCGGAATAATATAGGAGTTTGTTCCCGCATTTGTGTCATAAACCCTTTCTATTCGCATGCTCCCCCCTGCGCTTGGAACAAGCCTGCGCCAGCCTTCCCCCCTCCCGGAGGGGGGCTTTGATAGTAGCATCGCGTTTTTCTAAACCGACACTCAACCGACAACGGTAACTTGAGTTACCTAAATCTGTGTGAAAACCAATATTTCAGCGGTCAATTTGAAATTGAATGAGCGGACAACTGACATAGCCCCCCTCCGGGAGGGGGGGAATATCAGCGCTGCCCTGTGCCAAGCGCAGGGGGGAGAGCGCGAATCCAAACGGTTTCTGAGCGTAATATCCCCATAGAAAAAAGCAGAAGCCTACAAAGACTTCTGCTTTTGCTTTATTTGCCGCTAATATCTCAGCCCCAT
>JAZOVZ010000055.1:0-12764 GCA_045658965.1 Eubacteriales bacterium | reverse complement strand
ATTGTACATACTATTTTTGTTTTTCTCATTTATTTTCAACTCCTAATGATTATAAAACCACAAAAAATTTCAGTATAATTATATCATATAATTGAACGAATTGCAACACTTATTGTAAATATTGCTAAAAAAATATTTCATATTTATTGTACAAGAGTGTGCAAAGCGAAGCTTTTTTTGTAAAATGGTTATTGCAGAAGTAATAAAAATGTGCTATAATGAGAGAAATAATATATTCGAGAGGATTGCTTGATCGTCTTCATTCTGATATCAAACCTCAAAGGAGTGAAAACATGAAAAATATCGTTATGCTTGGATGTGAAAATTCTCACGTCAATACGTTTTTGACTATCATGAAGGAGCATCCCGATCAATATCGTGACGTCAACGTGATCGGGGTATACAGCGAGGACGAGGCTGCCATGCAGCAGGTAGCCGATGCGTTTGGCGTGCCGATCATGCATTCCTATGACGAGGCGGTCGGCATCGCTGACGGTATCGTGGTGACCGCGCGTCATGGCGGCAAGCACTATCCTTATGCAAAGCCGTATATTGCAAGCGGCGTGCCCATGTTTATCGATAAGCCCATCACGGTAGATGTGCAGGAAGCACTTGATTTCATGCGCGAGTGCCGCGAGGCAGGCGTGCGCTTGACGGGCGGTTCTTGCTGCAAATACGCCAAGGAGATCGCAGATTTCAAGACTAAGATCACGCCCGACGAGATCCGCGGCGGTCTTGTCCGCGCGCCCATCAATATGGACAACCCCTACGGTGACTTTTTCTTCTATTCTCAGCACTTGGTAGAGATGCTGGGCGAGCTGTTTGGCTTGTATCCCCGCGCGGTGCAGGCTTACAAAGCGAAGGACACGGTCAACGTGGTCTTTCGCTACGAGAGCTATGATGTGATCGGGCTTTATACAGAGCAGAGCTATCATTATTACGTATCCGTTGCACTGGGAGGACAGACGCTTGCAAGCGATGCGAGCATCGGCATGGATTGCTTTACGCGCGAGTTTGACGAGTTCTGCGAGCTGCTCAGAGGTGGCGAGCAAAAGCAGTCGTACGGTGATTTTATCGCCCCTGTGGCTGTGCTGTGCGCGATTGACCGCTCACTTGCATCGGGCAGAGAAGAGCCTGTGCATACCTTGGAGGTGTGAAATGGCAACCCCCATTCTTTCCGCATTTGCGGATGAATATGCAAGCAACCTGACAGAGCAGCTTGAGGGATTGAACCGATTTGGTATCCAATATCTTGAATTGCGCCATGCTGACGGAAAAAACGTTGCGGACATGTCGCAAAGCGACATGGCAGAGGTACAGCGCAAGCTGCATGATCACGGTGTCAAGATCAGTGCGATCGGCTCACCGCTTGGCAAGATCGCTCTGGACGGGGACGTGCACGCGCATATGGAGCTGACACGGCGCGTATGCGAGACTGCAGCACGCCTTGACGCGCGTTACGTGCGTATGTTCAGCTTTTATCTGCCTGCAGGCAGGACGAGAGAGGATTGCAAAACCGAGGTGGTGGACGCGCTTGGACGCATGCTGGATATTGCAGATTCTTATGGCGTTATCATGTGCCATGAAAACGAAGCAAAGATCTGGGGGGAATCGCCCGATCAGTGCAAAGAGCTGCTGGATCAATTTGGCGGCAGGCTGCGCGCCGTATACGACATGGGCAATTTCGTGCTTGGCGGTTACGAGCCGTACAAGGGCTATGAGCTGCTCTGTGATGACGTTGCGTATTTCCATATCAAGGATGCGCTCTTTCGCGGTGCTATCGTGCCTGCGGGCATGGGAGAAGCGAGGATCGGTGAGATATTGTCCGCTTTCAAAGCCCGCACAAAAAACGACTTTTTCATTTCGCTCGAGCCGCATCTGGAGACCTTCGCAGGACTCAATGCGCTCACCGACGTAGCATTTGAGAATCCGTACAAATACGCAGATCAGAAAACGGCGTTTGCCGATGCCGTTGCAAAGATAAATCGAGTATTGGAGGAGATCTGAGATGAAAGTAGATAAGCTGCAGGTCAATATCTACGACACGCGTGCCGCAATGGGTGCGGCTGCTGCCTTGGATATCAAAAACAAGTTGTGCGAGCTTTTGGCAATTAAGCCGCAGATCAACGTCATTTTTGCCGCTGCACCCTCGCAAAACGAGGTGCTTGCAAGCTTGGTTGCAGATAAAGATATCGATTGGAGCCGTATCAACGCCTATCATATGGATGAATATATCGGTCTTGCAGCCGATGCACCGCAGGGCTTTGGCAACTTTTTGCGTGCACACATCTTTGGTCACGTGCCGCTTGCCAGCGTCAATCTGATCGATTGCAGCGCCCATGATGCAGATGCCGAGGCTGCACGCTACGGTGCGCTGCTTGATGGGAATCTTGCCGACGTTGTCGTTATGGGCATCGGTGAGAACGGACATATTGCGTTTAACGATCCGCCCGTAGCGGATTTTCATGACGTCAAAACCGTCAAAGCGGTCAAGCTGGATGAGATCTGCCGCAATCAGCAGGTCAATGACGGTTGCTTTGCGTCTATCGACCAAGTGCCCACGCACGCATTGACCGTGACCGTGCCTGCGCTGGTACGCGCGCCCTATCTGTTTTGCATCGTGCCTGCACCGAGTAAGGCGTGGGCAGTCAAGGAAACGCTGACGGGCAGTATCGACGAGCACTGTCCCGCGAGCGTGCTGCGTACACACGATCATGCCATTCTGTATCTTGACCGCGACAGCGCGGCACAACTTGCGCCATGATCGGGATCAGAAGTGATAGGATCATACTCGCGGACGAAATATTCGACGGGTATGTGTACATAGAAGACGGAAAGATTTGTTCCGTTGCGAACCAACCGCTTGATTGCGATACGATATACGATTACACGGGGAAATACGTCAGCCCGGGTTTGATCGACCTGCACACCCACGGCGCGGGCGGCTTTGGATTTACCGACTCTTCGCCCGAAGAGGTCATAAATGGCTGTAACGTGCATCTCTCTCACGGTACGACTACCGTTCTGCCGACCGTGATGGCAGCTCCGTTTGACGTCATGCAACGGTCATTGGCGGATATTTCGGCAGCAAAGAAAAGCGGACGGGTCAAAAGCAACCTGATCGGTGCGCACCTCGAAGGCCCGTATTTGTCTGCTGCGCAATGCGGAGCGCAATGTCCTACGTATATCACACCGCCCATTGCGGACGAGTATGAGAAGCTGATTGCACAGTACGGCGCAGATATCGCACGCTGGACCTACGCACCCGAAAACGATCCGGACGGCACGTTTGCCGCATATCTGCACGAGCATTGCATTCTGCCCTCGGCAGGGCATACCGATGCCAAATATCCGGACGTTGCTACCGCGATCGAGCACGGCATGCGTTTGATCACGCATCTGTATTCCTGCACCTCGACCGTCACGCGCGATCACGGATTCCGCTCTCTTGGCGTCATCGAAAGTGCCTTTTTGCGCGATGAGCTTTACGTGGAGATCATTGCGGACGGCAAGCATCTGCCACCCGATCTTGTGCGTATGATCGTCAAGATCAAGGGGATGGACAAGGTGGCACTTGTGACGGACAGTCTGGATATTGCCGCAACCGATCAAAGGGAAGGACAATTCAAGGGTGGCAGTGCCTTTATCGTGGAGGACGGCGTTTGCAAGCTGCCCGACCGCACGGCGTTTGCAGGCAGTATTGCCACGGCGGACCGCCTTATCCGCGTCATGCGTGACGAGTGCGGATTTGACCTTGTTGATGCGGTGCGCATGATGACAGCCACACCCGCTGCGCTGCTCGGACTGAACAAGGGCAGCATCCAAGCGGGCTTGGATGCTGATATCATCGTATTTGACGAGGATATCAGCGTCAGCGACGTATTCGTCGGTGGCATCAAAATGATTTGATTATGAAAGGGGATATACTATGAAAAAGCTGAGAGTTGCTATTATCGGACAGGGAAGAAGCGGACGCAATATCCACGGCGCATTTTATCTTTCGGATGCCAATACGCTTTTTGAGGTTGCTTACGTAGCGGATGCCGACGAGCATCGCCGTGCGCTTGCGGCAGGCGATTTTCCGCAGGCAACGATTCTTTCGGACTACCGCGAGCTGTTCGCGTGCGAGAATATTGATCTTGTGGTCAACGCGTCCTATTCCGAGATGCATTATCCCCTTTCCAAGGATCTTTTGGAGCACGGCTTCAACGTGCTGTGCGAAAAGCCTTTCGGACGCAACCGCGAGGAATGCGAAACGCTGATGCGTATTGCCAAGGAGAAGAATTGCGTGCTGGCTGTGTTCCATAACACGCAGGAAGCACCGTTCTATCTGCACGCGCTGGAGACTATTCGCTCGGGCAAGCTGGGCGAGATCAAGCAGATCAGCATTTTCTATAACGGCTTTGCCCGTCGTTGGGACTGGCAGACGCTGCAAAAGAAGCTCGCGGGCAGCGTGTATAATACAGGACCGCATCCCATCGCCATGGCACTCGGCTTTTTGGATTTTGACGCAGATACCCGCGTCGCATTCTCCAAGCTGGATCTCGCGCTGACAAGCGGCGACGCCGAGGACTACGCCAAGATCATTCTGAGCACACCGGGCAAACCCGTGATCGATCTGGAAATATCCTCTATCGATGCCTACAATGATTTCAACCTTAAGATCCAGGGCACGCGCGGCACCTTCAAGAGCACACCGGGCGCGTATATCATGAAGTATATCGTGGACGGCGAAAATCCCGAGCGTCCCGTGCAGGAAACCTTTATCCACGACGATAACTGGCGTCCGATCTATTGCTGGGAGCCGCTCAATGCACACGAGGAGCAGGGCAATTACACGGGTAATGCCTTTGACGTAGGCACCAAGGCGATCTACGAAAGCGTGTACCGTGCCATTACCGAGGGCGCACCGCTGCCCGTTACCTGTGAAATGGCAGCACAGGTCATTGACGTCATCGATACCGTCCACGCACAAAATCCGCTGCCGGTGAAATACGAATAAAGCATGACGGAACACGAGCAAAAGTGGGACTTGCTTTTGAAAATCCAAACGGTTGGGCGTGACGACACCAATTCCGACGAATACCGCTACCCGTACGAACCCACGCCTTACAGCGTTTTGGAGCGTCTTGCGCAAAGCGGACTTATTACGGAACATGACACGCTTTTGGATTACGGCTGCGGAAAAGGGCGCGTTGGCTTTTTTCTGTCGCATCAAACGGGCGCAAAGACGGTTGGCATTGAATACGATGAGCGGATCTATGCCGATGCAATGCAAAACCGCATAACGGCAAATTGCGGTAAAGCGGCGGACTTTGTGCTTGCAAGGGCAGAGAAATATGAGGTCCCCACCAACGTAACCGGGTGCTATTTCTTCAATCCGTTTTCTGTGGAGATTCTGCATAAGGTCATGGCAAGGATTATGGAGTCCTACTACCAAGAGAGACGGGAAGTGCTGTTGTTTTTTTACTATCCGTCCGATGATTTTATGTGCTATCTCATGACGCTTGACGAGCTTGAATTTTATGATGAGATCGATTGCGACGACCTTTTTGATGGAAACGATCCGCGCGAGCGAATTATGATATTTCGCTTGTACTAAAAGGGATTTATCAAAATTAAAAATCCGACAGACACGGTCTGTCGGATTTTTTAGTGCAATTTTTATTCGGCAGCATCGGCTTGTTTGTGCCAGGTTGCATCCTTGAGATATGCCGAGAACGCCTCGTGCTCCTGTCTGGTACCTGCCACGATCGTGCCGTTTGCGCGATCCCAGAGGTACTGGTAGCAGAAAACGGTCACGCCCACGCATCTGTCAAGCTCCTCCGTATACTGCAGTGAGCGGAGCATGATGTCCTTGTGGCGCGTCCATTCGTCCTTTCCTGCAGCGCCTGCGTAGTTGTCAACGCCTGAAAGTGCCTTGCCAAAGGTCATGCCCACGATCAGACTGACGTAGTCGGTCTTGATGATATCCTGCCAGATATGGCAGGTCTTGTCAAACGCCCAGTTGGCGTGCTCAAAGCCAAAATAGACCTGCGGCATGATATAATCGATATATCCGGGATTTGCACACCAGGTATCCACGTCTGCATAATGGCTGTCTCTGACCGTGTTGATGTTACCTGCAGGCGAAATGCCGTAAAGCGCACGCAGATCGTGCGACTTGACTGTCGCGTAAAGCTCGGCAACCAAGGTGCTCAGGCTGTCCTTGCGCCAATCAGCCAAAGAAAGCGTGCCGCCATCCTTTTTGTAGGCACTGTAAGCCTTGCTGTCAAAGCTTGCGTCTGTGGTAGGGTAGAAGTAGTCGTCCATATGGATGCCGTCCATCTCATACTTGTCAAGAATCTCGGCAGCACCGTCACAGATCAGCGCTCTGACCTCGGGATGCGCAATGTTCAGATACCAGTTCTTGTTGACGAATACGATATAGTCGCCCTTTTTGGAGGAATCGTTGTACCATTGCTTGATCAGGTACTTATCGTCCACCTGCTTGATCTCATCCTCACTCATGCCGCGCATGGGGTTGATCCAGCCGTGCACCGAAAGATTTCTTTCCTTGCAAAGCTCCATGATGATCGCAACGGGATCGTATGTAAACTCACCGTCATAAGAGCCCATGGAATATTTGCTGGGGGGATATACTTCGGACGGATAAATGCTGTCGGCATAGGGGCGGAGCTGCAGCACCACGGTGTTGAAGCCGTCGCTGACGACATTATCCAGCACCTGCACCATACGGTTGCGGAAATCCGCCTCGTCGCGCTGCTTATTACCGTTTGTGTAGATCGGCTGCATGTCGAACTGGGAAAGCCAGATCGCCTTCCAATCGGAGTCAATGACCTCGGGATGGTCGGGCACAAAGGGAATGGTGCCGTCGGGTACACGCTCCACGACCACTTCCTCTGTCGTAACCTCTTCTGTCGTGATCTCCTCGGTTGTGACTTCCGGCTCGGTCATAGGCTCTGTCTCCGTTTCTGTGATGATCTCTTCGGTAGTGGATTCGGGAGTCGTATTGCCCGATTTGTCACAGGCAACAAAAAGCATTGGTGCTAACATCAGCAAAGCGCACGTGAGTGCTGTAATGCGAATACGGTATGTCATTGCTTTCTCCTTTGCAAAAAGTCTTTTCTATATTATACCATGAGACGCGTCAAAAAGCAATAGCAATCGGTATAAAATAAGCGGGAGGTAAATGAACACAAATCCAAGCTGCGTAACAGGGCAGAAAAAAGGGCATTTCGGAGAAACTCCGAAATGCCCTACTGCTAAATCAGCCTGTAAGAGTGTTTGTAACGGTCAGAATACATGCTGTAATAGCCATGATAATGCCGCCTATATAAGGATTTTTTGTCTTTCTGTAAATCATGTGGCTGATAAGCACCGACAAAGGAAGTATAAGCACGATGGGGAAGAGCCATATGCCCATAATGCCGGTGATTGGGTCAAGCACCATTTTGCCGGTGATAAAGAAGGAGGCGTACTGAATCATAATCATGGTCTGTGGGCCGATGAATACAAAGAACATCTGCCACAAAACGCTGGTAATTGAGCGTTTGCCCATTTTGGTGTAGTTGTAGCAGTTTCCTGCAACGCTGATTGCGATATAGTAAACAAGCCAGAAGGGCAGGAAGCAGAGGATCTTGAACAGATGCTTTGCGTCAAACGCTCTGATGGTTGCGAAGCACCAAAGTCTGTAATCGGTAAGGAAGAGGTAATCCGACAAGAATACGAGCATAAATGCGGATGCTACTACCGTCAGAGCAAGAATGACGGTGCGAAGCATCTTTTGCTTGCAGATCTTCACGCCTCTCTCTTCAAGGTCAACAGGATATTTTTTGTTGTTGCCGCGAATGGTAAGAATCGTAAACAGACCGCAAAGCAAGGACCACGCGCCTATTGCCAAGGAGCCGCCTTGGTTCCATATACCTATGAACATTGAGCCGACAAATCCAATGATAAAGCCAAGGAAATAGAAGGGAATGCTTAACACCGATCCCCAGATATTTTTAGAGAGGAATCTCTTCTTGGCACCACCTTCAAGAGCCGCCCAAGGCTCAACACGTTCGCTTGCCTTCAAAACGCCAAAGTACGGAGTGTCAAGCAAGGTGAGCGTGAAAAATACGATAAATGCAAAGAATCCGACAACGCCGAGCGCGTTGAAGAATGCCTTGAACTGCCAAAGCTGGTTGATGTGCGCGATGGGATTGGGAGCGCCCAAAGCGCGATCAAAGAAATCTACGCTGAACTTTACCACGTTTGTGGAAAAATGCGCCCAGGGGTGGGTGATCGCAGGATTGAAAATCGCGCGGATTGCGTCCGTGCCGTCTATATTTTGCGTATAGAACTCATCTGCGCTGCGCTTTTCAAGCCCTTCGGGATCAACACCGAAGTGCAGGAATGACTGTGCGGTGACCTGATTTATGTACTCTCTTGGCGGATTGCCGTCAACGCGATGGAAAAATTCGTCGTATTGGCATGCCACGATCGCGGCATCTCTTGAGCCGAACTGGTTGTAGAAATTGCCGTTTTCATCTTGATAAACCGCATCATTGGAGACAAGCAACGCTGCAGCGATCAGCCCCGCATCGTCTTGCAGTACCGCCTCGCGACAGGCAAGAGCACCATTGGAGTGGCCGGTTACGCCGATTCTGGTTGTATCAACAAAGGGAAGAGATGCAACGTACTTCACTCCGTCGTAAAGACCGTTGGCGTTGTTTTGGTCATCCCACCAGCTATTCGATTCTATCACCTCGGAATCACCGTGTCCGTACATGCTGATAGCAAGAACCACGTATCCGCGACGGGCATATTCGACGTAGTTAAGGTCCTGCATTTCGCGGTTGTTGTACCAGCCGTGGCTGACAACAATAGCAGGCGCTTTGTTATCTTTGGTAGCCGTTTTCGGTACGAGCAAAAGCGCGTCCAGTTCATGACCGCTTTCGGTAACAAAGGTCATGTCGTGGTATTCCACCTGCCCGAAATTGGTTTGAAACAGACTTGCGCCAATTGAACTGAGAAGACAAACTAAAACAGAAATGATCAGAAGATGTTTTGCTTTGAGTTTCATTGTTGTTCGTCCTTTCCGTATGAAATATACAAGCAATCATATGCTTCTACAAGTAAATTATACGATGAATTGCCGCTTTTGTCAATTACCGATAAGGACTTCTGCTAAAAAATTCAAAAAATACTCAATCATGCAAGAAATTCGTCGAATTATATGCTATAATATAAAAAAGCAAGATTATACCGTAAGGAGAATTTATATGAATATAGAGCGTATTATGCAGTCTCTTACCCGTGAGGAAAAAGCGGCTTTGGTTGCGGGAACGGATTTTATGTACACCAATCCCGTTCCGCGCTTAAATATTCCAAGTGTCAGAATGAGTGACGGCCCTCACGGTCTGCGTGTTCAGGGGGCGGGCGGAGATAACGGCGTGACGGGCAGCGAGCCTGCTACCTGCTTCCCGACGGCAGCGACCACCGCTTCAAGCTGGAATCCCGAGAATACGTACAGAATGGGCAAGGCGATCGGCAAAGAGGCAAGACATTACGGTGTGGACGTGGTGCTTGGCCCTGCAGTGAATATCAAGAGAAATCCTCTTGGCGGCAGATGCTTTGAATATTTTTCGGAAGATCCTTTCCTTGCGGGAACAATGGGAGCTGCCGAGGCGCGCGGTATACAAAGCCAAGGCGTTGGGGTGTCGGTCAAGCACTTCGCACTCAACAATAGCGAAAACTATCGCTTTATGGGGGATAGCATTGCCGATATGCGTGCCATTCGGGAGATCTATCTGAAGCCCTTTGAAATGATCGTCAAGGACGCAAGCCCCGAAACGGTGATGTGTGCTTACAATAAGATCAACGGTACGTATTGCGGTGAAAACCAATGGCTGCTTACGGATATTCTCCGGGATGAATGGTGCTTTGACGGTCTTGTCATGACCGACTGGGGCGCGACCCACGACCGCCTTAAAATGCTTTGTGCGGGACTTGACCTTGAGATGCCCGGTGATACACCCATTTGCCGCAAGTGGATCATGGACGGACTTGAAAGCGGAGCACTTGATGAGGAGGTATTGGATGAGGCGGTGCGTAACGTCCTTTCCCTTGTATCAAAGCACGAAAGCAAGAAGAAGGAGCAAGCCGATTTCAAAGCACATCACGCTCTTGCAAAGGAGATCGCCGTGGATAGTGCGGTGCTGCTCAAAAACAGCGGCATGCTTCCGCTTGATTTGCAAAACCGTCATTTTGTCTTGGGTGAACTGTTTGAAAAAATGCGCTATCAGGGCTCGGGCAGCTCCATGATCAATCCCGCATATCTCTCCACACCCAAGTCCGCATTCGACTCTCTCGGTGTCAAATACGAGTATGCCATCGGTTACAGAGAGAACCAAACGCAGCCCGATCCCTTGCTGATCGAGCAAGCACTTGCGGTCTGTCAATCGTATGACAACGCCATTGTGTTCGCAGGACTGACCGACTACGTGGAGAGCGAGGGCGCAGACAGAGAAAACATGCGTCTGCCCGAAAACCAGCTTGCGCTGATTGACGCGCTGATCAAAGCAGAAAAGCGCGTAACAGTCGTGCTGTTTGGCGGCTCACCGATCGAGCTGCCGTTTGCAGACAAGGTGGATGCGATTCTTAATATGTATCTCCCCGGTCAAAACGGCGGTGAAGCGACCTGCTCGCTTTTGTTTGGCGAAAGCACGCCTTCGGGAAAGCTTGCGGAAACGTGGCCCTGTGAGTATGCAGACGTGCCGTTCGGCGATGCTTTTGGCAAAACCCAAAACGAGGTATACAAGGAGAGCGTTTTCGTCGGCTACCGCTACTATACGACCGCAGGCAAAGAGGTGCGATACCCCTTCGGCTACGGACTTTCCTATACGACGTTCGCTTATGAGAATATGGCTGTGGAGGAAAGTGAGGATGCGTTCCTTGTCTCTTGCGATATTATCAATGCGGGAAAATACAGCGGCGCAGAGATCGTGCAGCTTTACGTGGGCGCGCCTGCCGTGCACGTATTCCAACCCGTAAGAGAGCTCAGAGGCTTTTCCAAGGTCTATCTTGAAGCGGGCGAGAGCAAGCGTGCCCAAATTGTGATCAAAAAAGACGACCTGCGTTATTGGAGCATAAGCGAGAATCGCTACGTTCTTGAAGATGGAGAGTATCGTTTTGCGCTTTGCTCTGACAGCATGACGGTCAAGCTTTCGCAAAACGTCAGAATCGCGGGAGAGGTGGCAAGCGCACCCTGTGCGGACAAAGTCTTGGAGATCTACCGAAATGCTGACTTTGACAAGGTTACCGACGACGTTTTTGAGCAGATGGCAGGCGTCAAAATTCCAAAGCTTCCCCCGAAAAAGCCGATCCGTATGGAAAGCCGTTTTTCGGATATGAAATCTACGTTTATGGGAACGGTGCTGTACAACGCCATACTTTCTGTTGCCAAGATCGATATGATCAAGGCAAAGAAAATGCCCGAGGGCGTAGAACGCGACAATAAGATCAAGGGTGCGATTTTCCTTGAGCGAGTATTGGACTCCAATTCCATTATTACTATGTCTATGTCGGCAGGGAACAGCTGCCCTTACAACATGGCGGAAATGTTCGTGCATCTCGCAAACGGAAGGATCATCAAGGGGCTGAAATGCCTGTGCAGCAGAGTCAAAGCCCCCGCCTTGCCTAAAAACAAGCACAAGGAAGGCTGATCGGCTGTTGAAAGAGCCTAAGTGTGATATCCATCATAAGTCGTTTCAGCCACTTCACTCACTTGGAGCTCTTTCCACATCTTCAGGTACTCAACCATCTTTGCAGGGTGCTCACTCTTTTCAAGATAACTGTATTTTTCAATCATAGACGGAATCATAGCAGCCGCCTTCTTCTGAGCCCCACGTCCCGAAAGGCCCGTGCTCACCCACTTGTCCTTGCGAACGTGATTCTTGTCATAATACGACAGCCTGATATAATAAACATCTTTCCTTTTCGCTACACAACCGGTCATAGAATCACCTCACTGATTTGACGCGGGGCAGAGAACTTCGATGGCGATTCGTGCTCCAAGCCTGAAAGCGTAAACGAAGATCTCGCGCTCGTTGATGTCGGTCAACTCGTTGTAGCAGTCAACGAACTTCTCAAGCTGTTCTTTCTGTTTGTCCGTCAGCGTCGCCTGCAGACTGTCGTGGTGCTCGGTAATGTATCCCATCAACTGCTGCTCCTGATCGGTCATGCACCTACAATCCGTGTTCGGACACACGTTGCCGTAGAATAATTCTTCCAGTATCGATCTCATCATATTACTCCCATCCGGTTAAGATACGGTCATTATATCGTGAACCACCGCGTTTGCGAATAGGGGAGGAGGATTGTTTGCAGAAAGGTTGCGAATGAGAAAAGGCGGCAGTTACTGCCGCCTTTAAAGAATTAATCATCGTCAACTATGTCATTTTCTGTGAGAACTATCTCTGATTTTAAAGTATCAACTATTAATTTCA
This sequence comes from Eubacteriales bacterium, assembly GCA_045658965.1. Taxonomy (GTDB): domain Bacteria; phylum Bacillota; class Clostridia; order Oscillospirales; family CAG-272; genus SVQP01. The sequence goes on along the minus strand of JAZOVZ010000055.1, from coordinate 273 downwards.
ACCTTTTACTGAAGAAAATAGAATAATTGTTTTCCCAAACACCGAACTCGTCCAAATCACCAATGAGATGTGTTTTCATTGTGCTTAGAATATCAGGATTTTCACGATAATATACCCCCATATAATCGTCAGGCGATTTATCCTTGATTTCTCCCTTGTTAAGATAACTGTCAACTATAGTTATGTTAGCTATATGATTAACTTTGTGCTCAGGGATTAAAGGTTGATATTTTCTCATGTATGCTCGTGGGAAGAAATGATGATAATTCTTGC
>JAZOVZ010000054.1:0-40218 GCA_045658965.1 Eubacteriales bacterium | reverse complement strand
GCGCATGGTGCGTCTGATCTCCTTGGGGATTACGACCCTGCCAAGGTCGTCAATTCTTCTCACAATACCGGTTGCTTTCATATATATAAACCTTTCCATACATCAAAATTTCACTGATTTGGTGATTTCCAAAGATATTATTAGAAGAATTCACGAATTTTATCCAAAACACGCAGGTGGATTTTTTTGACAAAGTAAGGCGGCAAGCATTTCTGCTTGCCGCCTTGTATTCGAATGATCAGCGTTGTCCCTTATCGTAAGGAATACCCTCTGCCTTGGGTGCTCTGGATTTACCTGCGGTAAACGCAAGCACCAGCAGTACGACGATATACGGTACGAGATTATAGAAGTAAATGGGAAGTCCCAGCTCCTTGAGCGCGTAGATGCCGTCGCCGTTGATATCAAGCGAAGCGTAGGTCGCGCCGATGCACTTGAGCAAGCCGAACAAAAGCGAGCCAAGCGCAATGCCCCACGGCTTCCAGTTACCGAAGATCATGATCGCCAAAGCAAGGAAGCCCATGCCCGCAACCGTGCCCTCGGCAGTGCCGCTGGCGGTGGTGGCAATATAGATATAACCACCCATGCCCGCCAAAGCACCCGAAATGGTGGTGCCAAGGTAGCGCATACGGGAAACGTTGATGCCCACGCTGTCCGCTGCATGCGGATGCTCACCGCACGCGCGCAGACGCAAGCCGTACTTGGTCTTGTAAAGCAGGATGGAGAGCACCACGAACAGCGCAATGACGATATACGTGGAGATGAACATCTTATCAAGGAAGGGCTTGAGCACACCGTTCATCTCGGGATTGGAAATGATAAAGCCGAGTGCCTTGGGCATCGAAAGTCTGTCCTGCATGGACACGATCTTGACGATCAGCAACGTAATGGCAGGTGCGAGCATATTCAGTGCCGTACCGCCAATGGTCTGATCCGCCTTGAGATTGATGGCAGAGAACGAGAGCAGCAGCGAGAACAGCGCGCCCGCCAGAGCCGACACCAGCATGGCGATGACAAACATCAGCTGCGTATTGCCGCCCAGCATATCACCCGTTTGCATGATATACACCGAAAGTGCACCCACAAACGAGCCAAAGATCATAATACCGTCAAGCGCAATGTTGATAATACCGCTTCGCTCCGCAAACACGCCCGCAAGCGCGACGATCATAAGCGGAATGGTGTAGATCAGTGTTTGTTGAATGAGAAAGGTCATTTGTCTTCTTCCTCCTTCCCTTGCGTAGCTTGATCAAGCTTGGCAGCCACCTTTTCCTTCTTGCTCGCTCTGCGTCTGGAAAGCAGATCCTGAATCAGCTTTGCAAAGCCCGCAAAGTAGATGATCACCGCAATGATCAGGTCGGACACGTACTCGTTGTAGGCAGTAAAGCCCGCAAGGTTGTAGCCGCCTTTATCGATAAAGCGCAAGAATACCGAGCTGAATATGACACCCAGCGGATTGTTGCTTGCCAGAAGCGCTACGGGAATGCCGTTAAAGCCGGTATCGGGCAGCTTGCCGTAGGTGTTCCATGCAAGCTCTGCGCCGCCGTTGAGGTAGTACAGCGAAGCTCCCAGTGCCGCAAGTCCGCCCGCGATCGCCATGGACAGCATAATGTTGCGCTTTTCGTTCATGCCCGCGTACTTTGCCGCGTTTTTGTTGTGACCGCACGCCTTGAGCTCATAGCCAAGCGTGGTCTTGTTGAGCAGAATAAAGATACCGATCGCCACGATAATGGCAATAAAAATACCGATATCGATATTGGAGCCGGGGAAGAGCTTATCCAGCCCTAACTTGGGCGTTGCAACACCGTTTGCGGTGGTGGGCAGCGTATATGCCGTTTTACCGCCCGCGTTATTGAGGAACTGCTTGTTATTGAAGAATACCCAGCTGACGACGTTTGCCGCGATCCAGTTGGTCATGATACACACAATGACCTCGTTGACGCCCAGCACCGCCTTGAAAAAGCCGGGGATCATGCCCCAAAGCATGCCGCAGACCATGCCGACCAGCAAGGCAAGCAGCCACACGAAAATTGCCGTCTCGGGGGTGGTGGGAATGGAAAGCGCCACGATAACCGAGCCCATAGCACCCATGAGATACTGACCCGGTGCACCGATATTGAAAAGGCCCGTCTTAAACGCAATGGCAACAGAAAGACCCGTCAGCATCAGCGGTGCTGCCTCGAACAGCATATCACCCAGCACAAACGCAATATTTTTTGCGCCGCCGCTGGCAAAAGGACCTGCTAAAATGATGGTAAGCCCTTTGAAAGCATGAGAAACGGGGATCTTGTCCGAGGTAAGTGCCAGGATCAGCAGCACCAACCAGCCGACGAAAATGCCTGCAGCAATGCAAAGCAGCGAAGAAAGGATCGACTTTGTGCCGTCCTTGGCGAAAAACGCCTTGATTCGGTTTTTCACTTTACTTCCTCCTTCCCTGCCCGGCGCTTCGCGCCTGCCATATAAAGTCCAAGCTCCTGCACCGTGGTTTCCTTGGGATCAAGCTCGCCCACGATCTCGCCCTCGTACATGACCAAAATTCTATCGGACAGGCTCATGACCTCCTCAAGCTCAAGAGAGACCAGCAGCACTGCCGTGCCGTTATCTCTGGAGCTTACGATCTGCTTGTGGATATACTCGATTGCGCCAACGTCAAGTCCGCGCGTGGGCTGCACGGCGATCAGCAGCTTGTGCTCGCGATCCATCTCGCGCGCAACGATCGCCTTTTGCTGGTTACCGCCCGACATGGAGCGCGAAACCGTGACCGCGCCCTGTCCCGAGCGCACGTCAAACTTTTCGATCAAGCCCTCGGCATAGGTGCGCACCGCGTCAAAGCGGATAAAGCCACCCTTTTTGAACTGCGGCTCAAAATATCTTTGCAGCACCATGTTTTCCTCCAGAGAATAGTCAAGCACCAAGCCGTGCTTGTGTCTGTCCTCGGGAATATGGCTCATGCCGTGCGTATTTCTGTATCGGATGCTCTTTTTGGTAATATCCTCGCCAAGCAGCTTGATACTGCCGCCCGAGGTTTTGCAAAGACCGGTCAGTGCGTGTACAAACTCGGTCTGTCCGTTGCCGTCAATGCCCGCAATACAAACGATCTCACCCTCGCGCACGCAAAGCGAAACGTCGTGCACGGCGTCCTTTTTGCCCTTGCTGCCCTTGACGCACATGCCACCAACCTCCAGCACGACTGCGCCGGGATTTGCCTGCTCTTTATCCACGACGAATTTGACGTCGCGTCCGACCATCATATTGGAAAGCTCTTCCTTGGTGGTGTCCGCTACGTTGACCGTACCGATATACTTACCCTTGCGCAACACGGTACATCTGTCAGCAACTGCCATGATCTCGTTGAGCTTATGCGTGATGAACAGAATGGACTTGCCCTCGGCAGCTAAGCCCTTCATGACGCCCATCAGCTCCTCGATCTCCTGCGGAGTCAGCACCGCGGTGGGCTCGTCAAAGATCAGTATCTCGTTATCACGGTACAGCATTTTGAGAATTTCGGTTCTCTGCTGCATGCCTACCGTAATATTCTCCACCAGCGCATCGGGATCAACGCCAAGTCCGTAGGTCTTGGAAAGGCGCAGCACCTTTTCCCTTGCCTGCTTCTTTTTGAGAAATCCCGCCGTGTTGGGCTCAACGCCCAGAATGATATTGTCAAGCACCGTGAACACGTCAACCAGCTTGAAATGCTGGTGCACCATACCGATACCAAGCGCGTTTGCGTCGTTGGGGTCCTTGATCGTTACCTTTTTGCCGTCCTTGCGGATCTCACCCTTTTCGGGCTGATACAAGCCGAACAGCACGCTCATCAAGGTCGATTTTCCCGCACCGTTCTCGCCAAGCAACGCGTGGATCTCGCCGCGCCGCAGCTGCAGGGTGATGTCGTCATTTGCGATAATGCCGGGGAATTCCTTGGTGATGTTGCACATCTCGATCACGTAAGGATATTCCGTACCCGCGCCGACGCCCTCGTCCTTTCTCTTTGCCTCACTCATAATAAGTGCTCCTTTTTTCTATATAAATTCGAATGCTCTGCTCTTTTCTTACCTTGACCCGGGTCAAGATAACAAAAGGGGAGGACATCCGCCGCCCTGCCCTCTTCCAAATCCTGACTTGCAGAGCTCCCCGAGGGGGAGCTCTGCAAGTGCGTTATTTAAATTTGTCTGTAACGATTCAAGAATCGATTATTCAAATTCAACTACGATCTTCTCAAAGCCGGTCAGCCAGTCAGCGTTATTTGCATCGCCGGGAACCTCAGCCTTGGGAGCTACTGCGCCGCTCTTGATCTGTGCGAACAGTGCGTTGTACTGATCAGCGGTGAAGGTAGAGAATCTGGAAGTTTCGATGGGCAGACCGGTTGCATCGTCAGCTGCGCCCAGGTTCTGGGTCTTGCCTGCAAGCTCTGCATCCCACTTGTCAGCGTAGTACTGCTCAAGAACCTTACCAACGGATTCCTTCAGACCCTTAACTGCGCTGGTGATAACCAGCTCGGAAGCGTAGGACTGGTCAACGTCAACACCGATGATCTTTGCACCGGGGTTAGCCTCAGCAGCTGCCTTAACGGACTCGAACATAGAACCGCCGCATGCGAATACGACCTCAGTTCCGCCGCTGTACCAACCGTTGATCTGTGCCTGCAGCTCGGGAGATGCGCTGAAGTTTGCGCCGTGCTGGAAGCTGAACTTAACGGAAACTGCACCTGCCTCCAGGCCCAGCTCCTTAGCTGCTGCTTCTGCACCCTGAACAAAGCCATAGCCGAAACGGTTGCATGCAGGGTTAGTACCGCCGCCGCCACCGGTGAAGCCGAGCTTTCTGTAGCCGTCCATAACTGCTGCGTAGCCTGCAAGGTAGCCGGATTCCTGCTCCTTGTAAACAACTGCGGTTACGTTAGGCAGAGCATTGCCATCTGCATCGGTCAGAGTCCAACCGTCGATGAATACGAACTTAACGTCGGGATTCTCAACAGCTACCGTGGTCATTGCAGTTGCCTGCAGGAAGCCGGGAGCGATGATGATCTTCGCGCCGTTGGTGATTGCCTGACGCATAGCAGCGATACGGTCGTTGTCGGTCGCATCGGAGCCGTTTGCGGGCTGATAGTACTTGTAGGTCTTGTTGTTTGCCTTTGCATAAGCCTCAGCACCTTCCCAGGTACCCTGGTTGAAGCCCTTATCCATGAGCTGACCGACGTCGGTAACGACAGCGATCTCATAGGTCTCGGGCTCGGTGTTACAAGCAACGAGGCTAAGCATAGAGAGTGCCATGATCAGGCACAGAGCCAAGCTTAATACTTTTTTCATTTTTCCTCTCCTGTTTTTGGGTTATTCCCATATTTTCGCATTTTTATGCTGCTTCTATTATAATCCATAATCACAAAACTGTCAATATTTAACTCAAATCTTTTCATAATTTCATAACATTTTTATTAATACTGCACAAATACCGAGCACCTCCCTTGTTTCCTTTGCCATGTGCCAAAACCGCCAATCAGTTTCCGCTTACATTTTGCGCAAGCCGATTGCTTTTCTCGGCAAAATATGCTATAATGGGCGCGGATAAAAATACAAACGGGAGGCAGGCATGAAAGGTAACAAAAAGCAGCTCGCGGGCTATATTTGCGCAATTCTGAGCGCCGTGATCTACGGCTGCATGCCCATTATGGCAAAATACGTTTATGCAGAGGGCGTTAACGCACTCACGCTCGCTTTTCTGCGTAATGCGCTCGCCCTGCCAAGCCTTGCCCTGCTTGCCCTTGCACAGCAAAAAACGCTTGTCTGCCCCCGCAAAAGCCTTTTGCCGCTTGCTTTGCCCGCCCTGTTTGGCGGCGTGCTGACGCCTGTGCTGCTGTTCGGCTCCTATACCTTCATCGCCTCGGGCGTTGCCACCACCTTTCATTTCGTTTACCCCTGCCTGGTGCTTTTGATCGGCATTCTCTTTTTGCGCAAAAAATTCTCGGGGATCACGCTATGCAGCGTCGGCATTTGCTTTGTGGGCATTGCGCTGTTCTTTGACCCAACGCAAGCACTTGACCCCGTCGGCACCGCGCTTGCGCTGGGCTCGGCGGTCGCGTTTGCCGTTTACGTGGTTTTGCTCTCCCGATTTCAAAACGAGCAATTTTCGGGCTTTTTGTTCTGCTTCTACTTTGCACTCTGGAGCAGCGTCATTCTGTTTTTGATCTGCGTTTGTTCGGGGCAGCTTGCCCTGCCCAAAACGCTCCTCGGTTGGGGTCTTTGCCTCTTATTTGCCACCTCGGTCACCACGGGCGCGGTGGTGCTGTTTCAGCAAGGGGCGTTGCGCATCGGCGGTGAAAAGGCGTCCATCCTCAGCGCACTCGAACCCATTACGGGCGTCGTCATCGGCATTGTCTTTATGCAGGAGACCACCAAGCCCGCCGTATTGATCGGCTCGGCTTTGGTCATCGCATCCGCCGTACTGATCGCCGTGGGGGATCTCAAATCCAAAACCAAATAAAAGCCAAGGGCTACACCACATCGGGTGCAGCCCTTTCGTATTTATTTCCTGTAAAAGCTATTCCCTCCGATGAACTCACGCACAAGGCTTGTGGGTGGGATCTCGTCGTCCACGTCGGCACTGTGCACGAAATTGAGCACCTTGACGATGGCACGCACCTCCTCGTAATACTCGTCGTCGGGCTCTACCTCCACAAGCAACGGGAAGATATGCTTTTTGAGCACCGCCAGCTCATAGAGCGTGGAGCTGTTGAAAATCACGTCTGCCTGCTCCTGGAACGGGAAGATCCACCTCGCCTCGCCCGCGCGCACCGAATCCCACATGGAAAGCGTCTGACTGACCGACGCACCGCGGAACTCGTAGTCACGCACGATGCGGCGCAAAAGCCGCAGGTAGCTTGACGGAATGCGGTTATGCAGATCGAGATTGAGCGGCAACAGCGGACAGATAAACAGCTTGAATACCGCCTCGGGCGCAAGGCCCTTGGGCAGCATAACGGGATTGAGCGCGTGCAAGCCCTCGACAATGATCACCGAATCCTCGTCCAGCTGCAAAAAGTGCCCTTGCCATTCCCGTTTTCCTTGCTTGAAATTAAAGCAAGGTATCTCTACCCGCTCCCCTGCCAGCAAAGCACGCAAATGCTGCCCGAAAAGCGCTACGTCAATGGTGTTGATGTGCTCAAGGTCCACCTTGCCGTCAGGTCCGGGCGCGATCTTGTCACGGTCGATATAATAGTCGTCCAGACTCATTAAGATCGGCTTTTTGCCGTGCACGCGCAGCTGCGTGGCAAGGCGGTTGGCTGAGGTGGTCTTACCCGAGGAGCTGGGGCCCGCCAGCATGACAGCACGCGCGCCTCGCTCACAAATCATGTCTGCCACCTGCGAAAACTTCTTTTCATGCAACGCCTCGTTGACGCGGATCAGCTCACGAACCTGCCCCGACTCCACCATTTCATTTAAGTCCGCCACGGTACGGCAGCCCATCAGATTGCCCCACGCAATGCCCTCGCTGTACACGCCGTAATAGTGTTCCATCTCACGATACGCAGCAGGGCGGGTAGGGTCTGCCGCGTCAGGATACACGAACACAAAGCCGTCCGCGGTGGGCGCGATCTCAAAGCTTTGCAGATACCCCGTGCTCGGCATCATCTCACCGTAATAATAATCGGCAAAATCGCCGTACTCGTACACGTCCAGCGTGGGATGCGTGCGGTAGGAAAGCAGGCGCGCCTTGTCGGTCTGTCCGCGCTGTGTGTACAGCTCGATCGCCTCCCCTGTGGGAATACGACGGAATTTCAGCTCGATATCGCGCGCCACGATGTCGTCTACGCGCTCTCTCAGCCGCTCAAGAGAAAAATCCTCCGCCCCCGTGACCTTGATATAAAGCCCTGCGCCCAGCGTACAGCGCATGGTGGCTCTTGCCCCGCGCCACAGCTCGTGGATCGCCAGAAACAGCACGAATTGTGCCGTGCGCGTATACGCCGCGCGCCCTTGGGCGTCCGCATAGCGCAGAAGCCTGATTTTTCCGCCCGAGGCAGCCATAGCGCGCCGCTTGGACTCTCTGTCGGGCAGTACGTCTTTTTCGCGCAAGGGGATATAATTGAGCGTGAAAACCTCGCCCGCGATCTTGGCAGCCAGCGGCTCACCTGCCAAATTGCCCGTGCGCAAGCCCATCTCGGTAATAATATCGAGCAGCGATTGCCCTGCCTTGATCTGTACTTCTCTGCCGTCTATGGTCAAATGCATCATAAATACTCCTTTCCTTGTAAATACAAAACATATCCATTTATCATATGCAAATCCTCGTACACATATGCCAAAAAACAAAAAACGGCTGACTATCGGTGCATCCGGTAGTCAACCATTATCGGTGGTCTGTAGAAACGCCTGCCCCTATCGCAGGCTTATACCTCATATATTGTATGGGGATTTTCCTTGTATTCATTATAGCATATTTCGGGGAATTTGTCAAGACCTTGCAAAAAGCAAGCCCGCCCTTGCTCGGGGCGGGCATAAAACGCTTTAATTTCCTTGCTGCTCCAGAATCTTGTCCAGTGTTTTGTTGAGTTTTTCAACGCTCTTTTTCAGCGTTTTTTCGTTTTTCTGGATCATAGAGCCAACCGTATTGGCACCGGATTCATGCACCGAGCGGATACTGCCGCTGGTAAAGTTGAAGCTTGCGCAGTACAGGTTGACAGGGTCGATGGCAACGCTGCTTACAATGCGGTCAAGCATATCGATAGACTGCTGGTCCTTGACGTACTTGCTGGTCAGCGCAACCTCATAGTATGCAGGCTTGACGCGGTTATAGCTCTCGGATGCATACGCCTCAAGGAAGATGCCCAGCTCGTCGATCTGATCGTAGCAGGTGGAAGGCACACCGTACAAAATGACCTCAACCTGAACGTGGGTCTTATAATCCTGGGACTCGTTCAGCTTAGGGACGGGCAGAATGCCGTAATCATTGGTCATGTTACGGATGGTAGGGTCCTCTACCGCGATCAGGCGGTAATTGATCATAACAGACTCGTCCTGCGCAAACTTGGTCAGCACGTCGCCATCCCCTGCATTGGTGGTGGCAGTAAACGAGCCTGAGCTGTTCAAAAGTGCCAGAACAGCGTCCAGAGAATCGGACAGACGCTCCTGGTCGATCTCATACACGTAGGCGTTATCCGCGTCCTTTTTGAGCACACAAATCTCCGAGCCCTCCCAGTAGCCGTCCATCATGGAGCTGGTGGGGCCGATACGTGCGCAGAAGCCGTACAGGTCTGCACCGTCGCGGCTGCCGCTACCGTTCAGGTCACGGTAAAATCTCTCGGCAATGCTTGTCATGTAGTCAATGGTCCACTCGCCGTTTTCCACAACCTCGTAAAGCTCATCGCCCATGCCCTCGTCCTCCAGGACGCGCTTGTTGAACAGGGTGACGAACATATAGCGATAATAGGACAGCGACATAGGGCCGGTCACAAAGAACTGCGCATCCTTATAGGACAGCGCGTCATTAAAGCCCTGAGACCAGTAATTCTTGTCAAAATCAATGTACTGCGTATTCCGCAGGTCGGTCATGCGTCCGTTGAGCGCAAGCGTCATAGAGGTATAGGAGCAGTTGGCAACGATATTGTAATCCGTGCCGCCCGCGATGACCATGTTGGACACCTCATCCACCGCCTCGCCTGCTACGCTGCCTGCCTCGGGCAACAGCTGCACGACGTTGATCTTGCACTTAAGACGCTCCTCAAGTGCCAAATTTCTGCTGTACACCGCAGAGTTGATGGGATCGGAATCGGTCTCTTCAACGTAAACCTCGCTCTGGTTTACATTCTCTACGCGAGAGATCACGGTGATATCTCTGCCGCCCAGATCGACCTCGCCGAGATCGTCGCGGTCGTTGCTGGTTTCAAGCTGCTCGCTACCTGCAACAGTGCTGTCTGTTTGGTCTCCCTGATCTCCTTCAACGCAGGAAACCAACAAAACGGGCAGTACCATCACGGCAACCAGCACCCAAATCATGATTTTCTTCATTTTGTTCCTCCCTTTATCCACATACGGATAAACTATTTTACCATTATATTGTACACGAAAACTCACATATTGTCAATACTTTCTTGACCGCATTGCAACTCTGTGCTATAATGGGTATAGAATTTATGCAAACGGAGGATCCGACATGAAAAAGCTTTTGTCATTATTACTTTGCATGCTCTTGCTTGCAAGCGTTCTGAGTGCGTGTAACACGCAAACGCCGCCCGTCCCCGAGGACACCACGCAAACCGAAAGCCAAGGCTCAAGCGACGCCACCCCCACCATTCCGCCCGAGCAGGCTCTGCCCCCCGAGCAGGTCGTGCAGGGCTTGGATGCCGATGCCGCGATCATGGAGATTGGCACCAAGACCCGACAGGTTCTGCTCAATAACGACTGGGCAGAGATCAAAGACGCTTTCACTGCGGCAGGCTATGCCCCCATTGAAGTGACGCTATTGGACAACGCCAAGATGGAGACCGTTGTGCTGTACGGTAACACAAGCATGGTCACGCTGCAAAATACCGCCGGCGGCGCATATGCAATCTGGGAGCCTTATAATCAAGCAACGCTTTCCGTGCTTACACCTAATGAAAAAACAGGCACGGGCGAGGTGACGCTGGCGCAGATCGGCATTGCCCGCATTGAGGAGACCGATAACCCTATCAACGGTATGTGCTATATCTACAAGCTCTCGGACGGCAGCGCCGTGATCATTGACGGTGGCTTTAATAACAAGGATTGCCGCAACAATATTCTCAACACGCTGGATAAGCTGGATATTGCTAAGAATGCAGATGGCAAATACCTGATCACCGCTTGGATCTTCTCGCACGGTCACAAGGATCACAGAGCCGCATTTACCGGCTTTGGCAAAAATATGGGCGATCAGGTTGAACTAACCTACGCCATGTACAGCTTCCCTCCCAGTCCCGGTACGCTGACCGCCTCTACCTTTGATTCCGTCAACTTTGAAAACAAGATGTACGAGTATTACCCCGGCGTACAGCACATCGTGCCCCACGCAGGTCTTGCTTATCATTTTGACAATCTGACCGTCAAGATCCTGTACGCACCCGAAATGATGTATGCACCCGACAAGACCATCGCTTACTACAACGACACTTCCCTGATCATGCTTGCCGAGTGCGGTAGCACGGGCGCGCTCTTTATGGGCGACGCAGGCGAGGCAGCGGCAGCTCTGACGTGGGATAACTATGAAAAAGCCGCATTTGAAGCCGAGATGCTGCAGGTAACACACCATGGCTTTAACACGGGTGACGGCTCGCATAACTGGAAGAACATCAAACTCATCTACACCAACACCAAGGCATCCTACGGTCTGATTCCCATGGGCAGCCGCCTTGAGGGAGACGCCCGCAACGGCAGACACACGGTCATCGTGGGCCACGGCGGCGCAAACTATCAAATGTCCTTCTTTATTGACAAGACCGACCGACACGACCAAGGCAGCACGATCTCACAAGAATACTACAACAAATTCGTGGACGAGGTTGCTGCGGGCACGGCAAAGTACGAAACGCTGTTTGGCTATGACGGCATCAACAAGCTTGTCAGCAACAAGGGGCTGATCTCCTACACCTCGGGCAACGAGAAGGAGCCCATGGTCACGCTGTTTACGCTCTCGGAAAGCGGCGTCAGCGTAGCGCACAATCAGGTGCTCTCCGAGTGGCTGGCTGATTGATCGCAAAACGGCATACTACGGCAAAATCAACAAGAAATTTTTCGTGATTTTTTGATATTTATTCAAAAAAACTCTGTACAAATTGCAAATTTCGTGGTACAATTATTCTGTAAATTTATTCCGCAAAGGAGCTTCTTATTATGAATCTGATTTATAAGGGCAAAACCAAAGACGTATACGCACTTGACAACGGCAACGTCATGCTCAAGTTCAAGGACGACTGCACCGGCAAGGACGGTGTGTTTGATCCGGGCGAAAACAGCGTTGGTCTGACCATCGAGGGCATCGGCAAGGCAAATCTGAAGTCCTCCATCCACTATTTTGAGCTTTGCAAGCAGGCAGGCATCAAGACCCACTACGTTTCCGCAGACGTAGAGAATGCGACTATGGAAGTTCTTCCCGCGGAATGCTTCGGTAAGCCCCAGGGTGGCGGCGGTCTGGAAGTTATCTGCCGTCTGGTTGCTACCGGCAGCTTTGTACGCAGATACGGCGAATACATCAAGAACGGCACCACTTTACCCGGCGGCTACGTAGAGTGCACCTTCAAGAACGACGAAAAGGGCGACCCGCTGGTTACCGGCGAGGGTCTGGTTGCACTTGGCATTATGACTGCCGAGATGTTCGAATCCCTCAAGGCACAGACCTTGGCTATTACCAAGATCGTTGCAGACGACCTCAAGACCATCGGTCTTGATCTGTGGGACATCAAGTTCGAGTTCGGTTACCACAACGGCGAAGTTGTTCTGATCGACGAGATCGCTTCCGGCAACATGCGCGTTTACAAGGGCGACACCATCGTTGAGCCCACCGCGCTGACCGAGATGATCAATAACAGATAAGGAATACGAAAGCTTTCGGCAGAGGCGTTGCGCCTCTGCCGATTTTGTGAGTAAGCGAGTGCGACTCGTAAGCATGCCCCCCTCCGGGAGTAATGGTATTAAGTTAAGAAAGCGCTAACCAAACGGACAACCAAAGGACGCAGATGCGCGTGATACAGGCGTCCCCCGGGGGGAAGCTGGCGCCGTAGGCGACTGAAGGGGAATGCGAAAGTTTAGGTTTGAACGATTATACCCGAACGAATAACCGTGCCGTTTTGCCCGCAACTCCCCTTCAGTCGCTGCGCGACAGCTTCCCCACGGGGGACGCCTTCTCAGCGCGCGTCCGTTCCGTTCTCTTGCCTACAGTGGGTTTTCTTAACTTAATGACATTGCTCCCGGAGGGGGACTTGTTTAGAAATCCGCCTGCTTACACAGGATCGCCGAGACGTCGATCCCTACAATATTAACTGCATAAACATTCTGCGCAATTAAGAAAACACCGGAGTTCATCACTCCGGTGCTTTTATCATGGATCAAATTACTCAATCTGACCGTTTTTTTCAAGCATTGTCAATCGATGCTCAACCGCCTTTGCTGTTCCTGCAGAGATTTTGAATACGTGATCATGCCCTTGTACCACTACGTGCACGTAGCAGATCCTGCCCTGATACTCCAAACGCAGATCGTCCACTCCACCTGTTTGATAGGTATATATGCGGAATTTGAATATCCGCACCTTTCCGTCTTGGTAAATTGCCACGCCGCGACACGTTATAGCATAAATGCCAAACAGAAATACCGCACCGCACGCAATCAACGCCAAAATCAGCAGTGCTTTATGATCGGATAGCCCGGTCACGGCATACAGCAACGCAAGTATCTCCGCGCCAATCAGCAAGCACACCAGCGCAGTCGTCTGCACAATATCGTACAAGAATACAAAAGTGCGCGGTTTGATTTCCCGAAAATAGAGGACGATGGTATAGATCACCGCTACAATGATCGCAATACACAGCCAATACCAAGGGTTCACATAAGCCTCAAAAGCAGAAAGCGGATCGGGCGCTCCGCGCCAAGCCAATTCAAGCAAATCATAAATCGGCGCAATCATGCCCATCAATATCGCATAGAGGATTGCCCTGCCAACGTGGCGAAGTATCTTGTTCTTCATGTCGCTCCTCCTTTTCAATCTCTTCACTTATATAGACGCTTTTTTTCGGAAATAGTGCACCGATTTTGCAAATTTTTCAAAAAATCCCCGAAAATCTTTTCGGGGATTCCTTTTATTTATCTTCTCAGCATGATCTCAATGATCTCTCGATCGGTATCCTTCATGCCCTCGCGTGCCATGTCGCTGACGTTATCGATGGTGTTCTCCACGCCCTTGGTCACGATGCCGTCGCCACCCACGAACTGCTTGCCCTGCATGTACATGTGCATGCCCAAGAGCCCCGCCTCAACGCTGGACGCGATCTTTGCCGCACAGCTTGCCTTTGCGCCGTCGCAAATGACACCCGAATTGATGGCAAGACCGTTGACCACGGTGTGCGCGATCTCGCGGTATTTGCCACCGTGCAGATAGGTCACGCCCGCAGCCGCACCGCAGCCCGCGCTGGTCGCACCGCAATACGCAGACAGCGCACCGATGCCGGTTTTGAGTCGCACGGTGACCAGATTGGATACCACCAATGCGCGCAGCAGCATCTCGTGCGACACGCCCATCTCGCGCGCGTACACAATGACAGGTAGAGAGGTGGTCATGCCCTGATTGCCGCTGCCCGAATTGATGACCACGGGTAGCTCGCAGCCGTTCATACGCGCATCCGAGCCCGCCGCAGCATACGCCTTTGCCTTATTTGCCACGCTATCTCCGTAAGCAGCCAGCAGCACCTTACCGATCTGCGAGCCGTACTCACCGCGCAAGCCCTCCTCGGCAATGGCGGTATTATACGCGATCTGTCTCTCCAGCACCTCGCGCACGTCCTCTATATCGACACAATCCGCAAATTCCACGATCTTTTCCACGCTGAGCAGCTCGTAGTGCGATTCCTCGCGCTCCACCTTCTCGGGCTTTGCCGCAAACAGCACCTCGCCGTCGCGTACCACGCGCTCTACGTGCGTGTGCTTATTGGTCAGCAGCACGCTTGCCTCGTGCTCTCCTGCAAATACCGTCACGCCGATCGAAAACACACAGTTTCCGTCCGCACGCCTGACCTCGATGGGAGTGGTATCTCTGTACGCGCTGATGCGCTTGATCTCTTCGGCGGTCACACTCGAAATGACCTCCAGCTCGCAATACGGGTCACCTGCCACAATACCTGCCGCTGCAGCTGCCTCAATACCCTTAAGGCTGCCCGTGTGCGGGATAAACACGCTTTTGACGTTCTTGATCACGTTGCCGCTGACGTCAACGCGCACGCGCTCGGGCACAGCGCCCAACGCCGCTTTCGCGATCGCAGACGCATACGCAATGGCGATCGGCTCGGTACAGCCCATCGCGGGAATCAATTCCTTATGTAAAATGGCGAGATACGCCTTGTAAATTTGCTTTTCCATGCTTCTCTCCATAATTAAACGCCGCGGAAGCCCTTACCAATGATCTCACTACTGTTGGATACAATGATAAATGCATTCGGGTCGATCTGCTTGACGATCTTGCGCAGCTTGACGCCCTCCATACGGCGGCAAACCGTCAAAAGCACCGTTCTTTCTTCACCGGTATATCCGCCCACACCTTGAATTTTGGTAAAGCTGCGGTGAATGCCCGCGGTAATGTATTTGCTAATCTCCTCGGGCTTGCTTGTGACGATGGTGAAATACTTGCAGGTGTTCATGCTCTCGATGACGCCGTCCACCAGGAACGCCTTGGCAAACAGACCCAGCAGAGAAAACAGACCCGTCTGCATACCGAACACCCAAAAAGCACTGACCGCAATGACAAAATCGGTTGCAAGCAACGCCTTGCCGATATCCAAGCTGGTATACTTTTTCAAAATCAGAGCAACGATATCCGTACCACCCGACGAGGATTCGGTCATAAACAGCAACGCAGAGCCGATCGCGGTCAACAAAATTGCGTACACCAGCTCCAAAAAGGGCTGATCGGTAAAGGGCGTTGCCATGGGATACAGATGCTCCAGAGCAAACGTGCCGAACGAGAACAGCAAACTGCAGTACACGGTCTTGACAGAAAATCCCTTACCTAAGAAAATAAAACCAACGATCAAAAGCAACACGTTGATCACGGTCAACACGTTACCCGAGGTCAGATACGGTGCAAGCTCGGGCAGATACTGATTAGCAAATCCCGCTACGACGACCGCAATGCCGCTGACGCCGCCCGTGGAAAAACCGTTGGGAATCTTAAAAAAATACACGCCGACCGTGGTCAGCAGAATACCCAGATTCATAATAGCAAAATTTTTGAGTTTACTTTTCATAGCGTCCTCTTTTTTCACTGTTTCTCTACAACAGTATATATTGTCAGACAAAAAAAGTCAAGAGGTGTTGCGAAAAAAAGGGCTGAACCTTGCGGTTCAGCCCTTAGGTTTTTGTGTTTGATTACTCAGCGTCGGTTTCCTCTGCGGGAGTTTCCTCTGCGGGAGTTTCCTCTGCGGGAGCTTCCTCTGCGGGAGCTTCCTCTGCGGGAGCTTCCTCAACTGCGGGAGCTTCCTCAACTACGGGAGCTTCCTCAACTACGGGAGCTTCCTCAACTACGGGAGCTTCCTCTACTACGGGAGTCTCCTCAACTACGGGAGTCTCCTCAACTACAGGAGCTTCCTCAACTACAGGAGCTTCGGGAGCTTCCTCAACCACGGGAGCTTCCTCTACTACGGGAGCCTCGGGAGCTGCAGGAGCTTCGGGAGCGTTGGGCTGCAGCTTGAGTGCCTGACCGCCGGTCAGAGTGATCATCTTGATAGCCTGCAGCGAGAAGCTGTTAGCTTCAACGGTCAGTGCCTTATCCAGATCACCGTCTGCCAGGATCTTAACTCTCTTGCAATCGGAAGCGATCAGCTTCTTAGCCTTCAGGGACTCAATGTCAACCTTTTCGCCTGCCTCGTAATGAGCGTTCAGAGTGCCAACGTTAACAGCACCCATCTTACCGGATGCAGTGCATGCAACCAGAACGACTGCGTTAACAGCCTGTGCGTCGGTCATGAGCGCGTCAGCCTCAACAGCGGATACGTGATCAACGTGAGCAACTTCCTCAACTACGGGAACTGCAACAGCCTGTGCTGCGATCTGAGCATCGGTCAGCTCTTCGGGCTCTGCTGCCTTAGCGGGCTCCTCGGTGGTGGGACCCTTCGGGAAGATGTTGTGACCGTACAGAATGTACGCAACGATCAGGATTGCGATGATAACCAGCAGAACGATCAGGAAGATCCACCAGCCGTTCTTCTTGCCGGGCTCTTCAACAGGAGCGGTCTCGGACTCGGACTCCTCGGGAGTGGTCTCCTCTACGGAGCTGGACTCCTCGGGAGGCTGGGTGCTGTCCTCGGAACCGGACTCGTCGGGAGCAGTGGTCTCGTCGGAGCTGGACTCCTCGGGAGCAGTGGTCTCCTGGGGAGTAGTGGTCTCAGTAGGAGTGGTCACCTCAGGAGTGGTTTCCTCGGGAGTGGTCTCCTCGGGAGTGGTCTCCTCGGGAGTAGTGGTCTCCTCAGGAGTGGTGGTCTCTGCGGGCTTTACGTGACCGCAGACGCAGTTACCGTCAGCATCCCAAGCGTGTGCCTCGGTCAGAACGTAACCACACTCGGAGCAGGTGCGCCAGTGGTTAGCGTCATCGCAGGAGTAAGCACCAAAGCTATGAGTCTCAGAGATCAGTGCCTCGGTGAAGTTATAGTCGCCGGGAGTTGCCTGGAAGTAAGCTACGGGATCCAGGTGTCTGGTACCGATTGCCCATTCGATGCTGTAGTGGTAGGTAGCATCGCTTGCGGGAACGGTGGACAGAGCGGGAAGATCAGCATCGGTCAGGGTCTGACCCAGATCGGTGTTGATGGTTACGGTCTTGATCAGATTATTGTTCAGATCGTAGAAGTTGATGGTGTACAGATACTGTACGGACTCAACTGCATAGTAGGAGAAGTGGTTGGTGGTGAATACCACGTTCTTGTCACCCTCCTGTGCGCCCATATCAACGATCTCACCGGATTCGCTGATATAAACGACGTGGCCGTGGAACTTGGTTGCGTCATCCTCGTAAGGAAGAGTTACGGTAGCGTTGCCTGCGTTGAACGCGGAGCCAAGCAGATCAAAGCTGAAGATTGCCAGGTAGTTGTTGTCAACAAGTGCCCACTCGTCACCGTTGCTCTTGAGGGAGGACAGTGCAAGCACAACCTCGTCCTGGGTTGCGTTAGCAAGCATGTTGCGCAGTGCTGCGTTATCGAACAGAATGTTGATTGCATGCTCGTCGTCGCCATTGCCTGCTGCAACGATAGCTTCCATCTGGATGTTGCTATCCTGCTGTGCGAATGCAAGGATGGGAGAAATGATCGCGGAAGCGGTCAGACGGTCGCCGTTATCAACGTAACCGTTGAAGTATACCTTGAAGGTGTCGCCGTCACGAACAACGGTAGCGTTACCATAGTTCTGTGCGGTCTCGGTGAAGATTGCCTTATAGGTTGCGTGTGCGGTAACGATCTCTACCTCGGGAGACCAGCCTGCAAACTCGTAGATTGCAACGTGGTCGGTTTCCTTTGCAGGATCCTTCACGGTGGGCAGAGTGCCGTATGCGAACTCATCCTCAAAGTAGATCTCGCCGTCTACGATAAAGGTGATGGTTGCCCACAGATCAGCGGTATAGGTGGTGTGAGCGGTTGCGGGAGCCAGCTCGGTGGTCCAACCCTTGAAGGTCAGAGTCTCGAGTGCGGTCCATGCAGCCTCGGGAGCGGGAAGCTCGTTGTACGCAACTTCCTGCGTGTAGGTCTTGTCAGCAACCTCGAAGGTGATGGTTGCGGTGTATTCTGCTACGTAGGTAGCGTCACCGGTAACTGCAGGCAGCTCGGTACCGAAGTTTGCCCAGCCCTTGAAGTTCAGGGTGTTGAACAGGTACAGCTCGTCAGCCAGCGCGGGGATCTCGCCGTATGCGAAGGTCTCGGTGTAGATCTTGCCGAGAACGTCGAAGGTAATGGTGTACTCGTTCACAACCTTCTTAACGGTGATAACGGTATCTGCTGCAGGCATAGTGGTCAGCTCATCGCCGTACTTGTCAAATGCAGCAAAGGTGTAGCCCTCTTCCTTCAGATTGGAGTAGTAAGGAGCAAGCTCTGCACCGTAGGGCAGGAAGCCCTCGAACACGGTTTTGCCCTTCTCATCCACGAAGGTGACCTTGTACAGGTCTGCGATGGTTACGCTGAAGGTCAGCTCGGAGGTGATATCACGGGTGGGAACGTAGTCGCCAAGGGTGATGGTTCTGCCGTAAGCAGTGATGGTCACCTTGTCAAGCACGCTCTTGAGCCATGCACCGGGGTTATAGGTTGCATCGAATGCAAAGCTGAATTCGCCGTCGCCCTTGTAGGTGTCGGTCAGCTTAGCGTCCTGATACTTTTCGGGAATCAGATTGAATGCGAAATCAATCACGCGATCGGTCAGATCAAAAGCAGCCTGTGCCTTTGCAGACTCGGGAATTCTGTTCTGGAATTCTGCAAACGCCTCAACCATACGGTCAACGATTGCCTGTGCGCGATCGGAGCTTACGCCAAACTTGTTTGCAACGCGTGCAACAGCAGCGTCCATGCGCTCGCTGCCAACCAGAGCGTCTGCATCCTTGAGCTGGGTCAGAGCAGCCAGATCAGCGTAAGTAACAGCCTGAGTCAGGTTGTATACGGACTTCAGGGTAAAGGAAGCTTCCTTACCGTTTACCTTCTCGGGAACCACGTCAATCAGAATGTCGCCAAACTTCTTGAACAGGTCGAATGCAGGGCGTGCAGCCTCGATCTTATCGAGCATTGCAGCTTCCTTGCTGTCGGTAGCCTCGATATGGTTGAACATGTACTCGGTAACGTATACGAACTGGTCGTATTCCAGTACCTCAAACAGCTCGAACAGCTCGCCAACGGTTGCAGACTCGGACAGAGCTGCAACGATCTTCTGCTTGGTAGCGTCAGAGATATCGTCGTGGTTGAGCAGCTTTTCAAGTGCCATGGAGAACGCGCCGGGAACGAAAATGTCCACGTGCAGGTCGCCGCCGGTGCCGATGATGAAGTCAACACCTGCCAGAACAGCCTGTGCGCTCTTGCGAACCAGCTCAAGGTCGCCGCGAAGAGCAACTCTGAACTCGAACTCGCTGTCAGCCTTACCCTCTGCGCCCAGAACAACGTCATAGGTTGCCAGAACGCCGTCATCACCAACGTATGCGATATCGTTGGGAGTGATGGGATCGACCAGTACTGCATTCTTCAGACCTGCTGCGGAGATGATCTCACCGTAGTTGCCTGCTTCAACAGTCTCCAGCAGATCTACCAGCTGAGAAATGCCGTAGCCCTCAATAGCAACTACCTCGTAGCCGTTTACGGTTACGGTGTTGATCTTGCCGTTGTAGATCTCGGTAGCACTTGCCTTCAGGAAAGCAGTGACTGCCTTCTTGTAGGAGCCGGTTACGCCGCCGTTGCGAACGTCGCCGAGCACGTCAAGCATGATCTGCTTGTAGTTGCTTACGTCAACGTTGACAAACAGAGTAGCAACGCCGTTTTCGTAGACCATTTCGTACTCGCCGTAGTTCATGGGCAAGCCGTTGACCTCGGAAACAACCTTTTCTGCGACGTCCACGGTGGTACCGTTGATGACGATCTTGTCAGCCTTTGCAAACAGCTGCTCGTTGTCCCACTTGACGTACTTGCCTGCAACAGCATTGCCGTTAAATGCAGGGATGAGCTTCATCCAGCCAATATTCTCCTGCTTAACAACCTCGCCGTCAACTACCCAAGTAACCTCACTGGTCTTGGTCTCGTCGGGATTTGCCTTCTGATATTCGATGGACTCCTGAATCTCTTCAAAAGTAGCACCGTTCTGGATAGCGTCAACAACAGCGTCGATATCACCGACGTATTCATCGTTGACCAGAACGTCATCGATCACAGTGTCAAACTTGGACTTGGTGTCCTCTTCGTTTTCGCCGCCGAGAATTTCATCAGCGGACTGCTTGAATTCTGCGTTGGTTGCATACTGTTCATCAACGTACGCCTTCAACTGTTCAGCAGCGTCAGCATCATCCTTAACGCTGTTGTACTTGTTGAGAAGGTCAATGAACGCACTCAGATCCTGACCTGCGAGAGAGGACAGGGCGGAGTTTTCAGCAGCGAACGCAGGAACGGTGATCACAGAGACCAGCATTGCCAGACACAGCAATGCAACAAGAGCTCTGCAACCAAGCTTTGCGATTTGCTTCATTGGTTTTTCCTCCAACTAAATAAAGATTTTTAAGACTCGGGATATATGAAACCCCTGTCGGTTTCCCGACTTGGGCGCCTTAACATTTTATTATATAGCGCAACAGGCTTTCCGGCTCAAGTGGCATAGTTAGCCCACTACCCTACATTACGAGCATTATAGCACATTTTTTCAGATTTGTCAAGGATATACGGCTCTTTTGCACAGCATATGCCTTTTACGGCAATTGCTTGAAAAAACAGCTTTGTCTTGGGGATTTTTTGCCCAAAATCGCAAATTAACGCTATCGTTTTATGAATTTTTTGGTGCATAGTTGTGCATTTCGTGCAGTTTTCGATCAATTTCGTTAAAAGTTGCATCTGTCTCATTTTCATCGTTCACAATTTATTTACAATTTTCGACAGCTTTTTTCGACGCTCTTTCCCATCGCTTCAAAATCCGCTGCGGCAAGCGTCATGCGGTACGGATCCTTCCTGTATTCTATCATCGGTTAATATTTCTACTTTGTGTTAATTATCAAATCATGCAGCGTCAAGCAACAAAAAAACCCGCGCATCCGAAGATGCGCGGGTTGCGTTATTCAATCAAATAACCGGATCAAAGAACCTTAGTCCTTCTTCTTAGCAACGACGCATGCGCCCATTGCCAGAACTGCTACGATCACGCCTGCGCCGATCACGCCGCCACAGCTCTTCTCTGCTGCGGGCTCGGTGGTCTGCTCGCCCTCGGGAGCGTTGGTCTCAGCGTCGGTCTTAGCCTCGGTCTCCTTGGGAGCATCGGTCTTAGCCTCGGTCTCAGCGGGAGCCTGGGTAGGTTCCTCGGTGGGAGCCTCGGTGGACTCAACGGTTACGGAGCCCATGCCGCTGAGCTTCAGGGTCATACCGGAGTTCTCGGGATACCAAGCGGATCCATCGTCAAATGCGGAGTATTCCTTGCAGGTGCCCCATGCGTTCAGTGCACCGCCGGTCTCTTGACGGTCGATGTAGCAAACCAGCATGTTCAGGGTAACCTCATCCTCGCCGCCGGTCCATTCCGGAACGGGCAGCTCGTCGTTGAGCAGCTTGTTGGAGATATCGTTGTACAGAGTCTGCCAAGCAATCGCGAACTCAGCATACCAGCCGGAGCCGTCCTCTGCCTTCTTGGTAGCGCCCTTAACCTCGCCCTCTCTCCACTCTTCCTCGTCATCGGAAGCCATGAAGTAGGACTGGTCGGACTGAGCGTCACCGTAGATGCACTGTACGGAAATATCTACAGTGTTGTCTTCCTGCAGACCGAAAGAGTAGAATACTGCTCTTTCGAATTCCTCGGTCTGTGCTGCCCAGCCGTTGAAGTCAAGCTGGATCTGGAAAGCGTCACCGTTGTACTGACCGTCGTCAGAGTAGCAAACCACGTCGTCATTGATCTTGAACGCGATGTACAGGTACTGCGCGTCAGCGCTGAACCACATGTCGATAGACCAATTCTCATCCAGCTCACCGGAGAAGGGTCTGAGGTTGTACTGGTCGATCTCATACTTCTGGAAACCAGCGTTCTGCCAGTCAGAAACGTCACCGTCGAGCGAGATTACGCTGGCAAGGTCTTCCTTGTACTCTGCAGTTACTTCACCAAAGGGTCTCCAGTCAGCCTCTTCAACTGCAGCATTTGCAGACAGAGCACACAGAGAAGCCAGCATTGCAGCAACTACGAGCATTGCAAAAAACTTCTTCATAATAAGTTTTCCTCCTAAAAATGATATTGTTGTTAAGACCGCGCACAAGGCGGTAATTTACTCTATTATGGTAACGGAATAATATGACATTAATATGTACTATTTGTTAACTGTTTGTAACCTCGCGTCTGTTTTTTGTATGTTAGGGTATAGTTCACCAAACTGCTGGTTGTACTTTTGTGCTATTTATACAAATCAGTTTTCAAACACGATCTGCAAGCGCTCTGCCGCCACCGCCTTTTCGTCGAGCAGATAGCAATCGCACAGCGGGATCAGATCAACGTAGCCGTCGCGCATCACGCGGTTCTTATAGATCGCGGGATCCTGCGCCTTCCCTAACATCAGATCTCCCAGCATCAGCACCTCACCCACACCGACAGCCGCCTTTTCCTTTATGATATGCAGCTGCTCGTTCACTGCGACACAGCCATTCTTGTCGGGCACGTAACGGCAAAGCCCCTTACCGGGCACGTACACCGCCAAGTCCACGCCCGCAGTCTCTCCCGAAAGCGTATAGCTTGCGCGGCAGGCGTAAGGATACTCGGTCTTTGCAGACACGTGCACTTGCTTGCCCCCGACAACCAGATCCGCCTCGGATTCGGTCATATACGGTACGACTATGGTATTTCCTTCAATCATATACGCGTAACGCGCGCACGCGGATAATCCTTCACCGCCGCGCATCGAGCAGCACCAGAACGCCTCGTAGCAATGCGCCGCCAACACGCCGTCCACAGCACAGGTATCACAGCCAAAGCCGCCGTTGCCGCGTTGCGTGCGCAGCATGCCGTTGTACAGAATGCGGTTGACCACGGGCAGGTACTTTTGCTCGCCGGTTGCGGCATACAGCTGTGTCGCTACCATAAAGGAATCCACCACCGCGCAAGGCTCGGTCCACTCGGGCCGCCCGAACCAGTTCTGATTTTCGTAGTTGACGGTCATACCGTGTGCCAGATACAAGTCAAAAATGCGCTTTGCGGCAGCAAGATAGCGGTCGTTTCCGGTTGCAAAGTACATACGCAGAATGCCGCGCGTGGCAGTCAGCGTGGCGTGCGTCTGCAGCTGCATGCCCACGGGATCAAGCGCCAAGAATTGATCGATCATCTCGCCGACCATCTCGCCAAGCTGCTGCTTGACGGGCGAATCGGGCAAGGTGCAGTATGCATGGGAAAGACCGTCTAACGGAATATACGCGCAGCCGGTATCGGTGGAAAGATGCCACTTGCCCGTAGCGGCAAACACGTGTCCCGACATATCTCCGCCGCCTATGCGCAGCGCAGGATCGGTGGGATACTCGTGATAGGTCTCTCGCAGGGGCAGAAACAGATTTGCGACCACGCCCTCGATCAAAAACAGCGTGATATCCAGCTTCCTATATTCATAATACGCACAAAGCGCACGCAAAAGCCAGCCGTGACCCGACAATTGCTGCTCGTCCGCCTCGGGATGCGGCAGCCTTCTGCCAAGGTAGCCTTGTCCGTTTAACGCCTTTGCCAAAATCTCCATGGACTTATCCAGCGCGGCAGGCTCTCTGCCGGTTGCCATAGCGGTCATGGTCTGCGAGAGCATGGCTCTGCCCTCCCAGTCACCGGGCCAGGTGTCGATGGATTGGCTTTCAAACAGCAGGGGCGGCAGATACATGTCGCTTTCCAGACGCGCACTCTGTCTTGCCAGTCTGTCAGCCAGCGCGCCGCTGTGGCGCACGCTTTGTGCATCCGCAAATTGCAATACCGAGTTTTTCATGGGAATTCTCCTCATAATTATATGTAATAATGGGTTTGGCGGGCGGATATGGAATCCGGCCCTACGGGGATAATGGGTTTTGCGGGCGATTCGTGAATCGCCCCTACGGGGTTTATGGGTTTTGCGGGCGATTCGTGAATCGCCCCTACGGGGGATATTGGGTTTGGCGGGCGATTCGTGAATCGCCCCTACGGGGGGTAATGGGGTTTGCGGGCGATTCGTGAATCGTCCCTACGGGGGGTAATGGGGTTTGCGGGCGGATATGGAATCCGCCCCTACGGGTTATTGAATAAATTGTACGATTTCGGCAGGCGTGTGCGCGACGTGCGTCGCACCTGCGTTTTGCAGCTCATCCTCGCTGCCGTACCCAAAGGTCACGCCGATCGTATCCATACCGTGCGCTTTGCCGCCGATGATATCGTGCTCGCGGTCACCGATCATGACGCAATCACGCACGTCGGGATTGCCCAAAAGCTCCAAGGCACGCGTGATGACCTCGGCTTTTTTGGTGCGGGAGCCGTCCAGTTCGCTGCCCGCGACGGCATCAAAGTACCCGATCAGACCAAAATGCTCCAGGATCTGCTTTGCATAGATCTCGGGCTTGGAGGTGGCAAGGCTGATCCTCACGCCCGCCCTTTGCAATGCCGAGAGCACCTCGGGAATGCCCGCGTAGACCTCGTTTTCAAAGATACCCTTGACTGCAAAATACTCGCGGTAGGCATCCACGCAGCCAAAGGCATCCTCGCGCGAAAAGCCGTAATATTTCTCAAAGGATTCGTGCAGAGGAGGACCGATGAAGCAGTACAGCTCGCGGCGGTCTTCCACAATGATCCCAAACTTAGCAAGCGCGTACTGCACCGAGCGCGTAATGCCCTCGCCGGGGTCTGTCAGCGTGCCGTCCAGGTCAAAAAGTGCGTATTTGTAGGTACTCATACACCCATCTCCTGTGCTTTTTTCCATTCAATAAACTCTTCGTACGTGCCGGGACGGTCGCACCAGGTGCCGTCCTCACGGATCTCAATGATGCGATTTGCCACGGTATTGACCAGCTCATAGTCATGAGAACTAAACAATACGTTACATTTGAAATCAACAAGCCCATCGTTGACCGCGGAAATGGACTCCAGATCAAGATGGTCGGTGGGTTGATCGACCACCAAACAGTTCGAGCCGAACATCATCATGCGGGAGTACATGCATCTTGCCTTCTCGCCGCCCGAGAGCACCTCCACGCTCTTGTAGACCGCATCCCCCGAGAACAGCATTCTGCCAAGGAAACCGCGCAGATAGCTCTCGGTCTGATCCTTGGAATACTGGCGCATCCAATCCAGAATGTTCTCCTTATGACCGTTGAAGTAGGCACCGTTATCGTGCGGGTAGTAGGAGGTGGTAATGCTGACGCCCCACTTGAAGCTGCCGCTGTCTGCCTGCTCCTCCTCCATGAGCACGCGGAACAGCGCGGTGATCGCCATCTCGTTACCCACGAACGCGATCTTGTCGCCCTTGCCCACCATGAAGGAAAGATCCTTGAACAGCACCTGTCCGTTCTGGGTCTTGGTCAGATCCTTGACGCTCAGAATGTCCTTGCCGGGCTCTCTGTCGGGGGTAAAGCCGATAAAGGGATAACGGCGCGAGGAAACGGGCAGCTCGTACACCGTCAGCTTATCGAGCAGCTTGCGGCGCGAGGTCGCCTGACGCGACTTGGACTTGTTTGCCGAGAAGCGCGAGATAAACGCCTGCAGCTCTGCGATCTTTTCCTCGGCACGCTTGTTCTGCGCCTTGATCATCTTTTGCATGAGCTGCGAGGACTCGTACCAGAATTCGTAGTTACCCACGAACATGCGGATGGCACCGTAGTCAATGTCCACGATATTGGTGCACACGTCGTTTAAGAAGTGACGGTCGTGCGAGACCACCAGCACCGTGCCGAAATAGTCGGCAAGAAAATCCTCCAGCCACATCACAGCATCCAGGTCAAGACCGTTGGTAGGCTCGTCGAGCAGAATGATGTCGGGGTTGCCGAACAGCGCCTGCGCCAAAAGGATCTTGATCTTGTCCTTTTCATGCATATCCGCCATGCTCTCCCACAGGCAGGACTCGTCCAGTCCCAAGCCCTGCAGCAGCTTGGAGGCATCGGACTCACTCTCCCAACCGCCCAGCTCAGCATATTCTGCTTCAAGCTCGGAGGCGCGCACACCGTCCTCGTCGGTAAAGTCTTCTTTTTCGTAAATGGCATCCTTTTCCTTCCACACGTCGTACAAGCGGCGGTTGCCCATAATGACGGTATCCAGCACGGTATAGGCGTCAAAGGCAAAGTGGTCCTGACCCAGCACCGACATGCGCGCGTCCTTGGCAATGCTGACCTCGCCGTGCGTGGGCTCAAGCGTGCCGCAAAGCAGCTTCAAGAAGGTGGATTTGCCTGCACCGTTTGCACCGATGACACCGTAGCAATTGCCGGGCGTAAATTGCAGATTGACGTCCTTGAACAGCACCTGTCCGCCAAACTGAAAGGAAAGATTGTTGACTGTAATCATTTGATTTGCATATCCTCATTTCACGTAATCATATTCCGTTTTATTATAGCAGATAATCGCAAAAAGGTCAAGAGTCAAAACGCAGAAGATCGTTTTGCTCGGTTTTCGTGCCCAATACCCGTCCTTATTTGTACCATTTGCCAAAACGGCTCCCGATCGCGTGCATGTTTTTTTGCAATTTCACCAAGCAAAACTTGCAAGAATCTATTGACACAAAAAAACTCTTATGATATAATATTAGGTAATTTCTTAAAAGGCGATGACGAAAAATTCGCATGGAATTTCATTTACAGAGAGTCGGCGGACGGTGCGAGCCGATAATGATGCCCTTGCGATCTGGTTTTCGAGCCGAGGGAAGAAAGCGCGCGCCCATGCCGCGCAAGTAGACCCCTCCGTGCAGCCGCGTTAAGGCGTGGATGAGAGCATCCGAAAAGGTTGCGACGCATCCGTAAAGTGGCGCATTTGCGCAATTTGAGTGGTACCGCGGACATGGATACTGTGCCCGTCTCAAGCTGGCTTGAGACGGGCATGCTTTTTTCCGCTACCCAACCAAACAAAGGAGAAGTCAATCACATGAGTAATCTGACAGGACTTGAACAGAAAATAGTCGAAATGGCAGCGCGTATCCGCGAGCTGCGCGAGATCGAGGGTCTGAGTATTTCCTATATGGCAAACGCTGCGGGCGTCACCCAAGAGGAATATCTCGATTGCGAGGCGGGCAAGCGCGATATGAACTTCGCGTTCATCTACCGTTGCGCGCAGGCGTTGCGCGTGGACGTGACCGAGATCATCGAGGGTTCAGCCCCCAAGCTGCAGACCTATACGCTGACACGCCGCGGCGCGGGTCAGAAGATCGAGCAGGCGCACGGTCTCTCTTACTACAATATGGCGTATACCTTCAAGAGCAGGATCGCAGAGCCGCTGTTCGTGCGTGCCACCTACAGCGAGGCTGCCGAAAACGCCCCCATTCCCTTGGTTTCGCACCAGGGTCAGGAGTGCGATATCGTCATTGACGGCAGACTTAAGGTACAGATCGGCGACCACGTGGAGATTCTGAGCGCGGGTGACACCATCTATTTTGACTCGTCCATTCCGCACGGTGAGGTTGCCGTGGGCGGCAAGGACTGCACCTTCTACGCCATCGTGCTTGACCCCGATGCTGCCGAGCAGAACAAGGCAGTCGAGCTGGGTGCCGCGCCCACCATTATGGTGCGCGACGACCAGAAGCGCGTATGGCAGAATTTCGTGGACGTGCGCGAAAACGACAAGGGCATTTTGCAGTCGCTGTCCTTCAAGAACACCGATCACTTCAACTTTGCATTTGATATTATCGACACTTTAGGCAGAGAGAAGCCCGACAAGCTTGCCATGCTGCACGTGGCAGAGGATCTGACCGAGCGCCGTTTCTCGTTTGGCGATATCAAGCGTGCCTCCTCCCAGTGTGCCAACTATTTCAAATCGCTTGGCATCAAGCGCGGCGACCGCGTCATGCTGATCTGCAAGCGTCACTACCAGTTCTGGTTCTCGATGCTGGCGCTGCACAAGCTGGGTGCCATTGCCATTCCCGCAACCAATCAGCTGCAGGAGCACGATCTTTCCTACCGCTTCACGGCAGCGGGCGTCAGTGCCATCATCTGCACAGCGGACGGTGACGTGGCGCACCAGGTCGAGCTTGCGGAGCACCAAGCACCCACGCTGACCACCAAGATCTTAGTCGGCGGCAAGCGCGACGGCTGGCGCGACTTTGACGCGGAATACTCGCTGTTCAGCGGCAAGTGGGAAAGAGACGAGAACTCCCCCGGCGGCGACGATCTGATGCTGATGTTCTTTACGTCCGGCACCACGGGCTATCCCAAGATCGCAGCGCACAGCTACAAGTATGCGCTGGGTCACTTCCATACCGCAAAATACTGGCATTGCGTGGACCCCGAGGGTCTGCACCTGACCATTTCCGACACCGGTTGGGCAAAGGCAATGTGGGGCAAGATGTACGGCCAATGGCTGTGCGAGGCGGCAACCTTCGTTTACGACTTTGACCGCTTTGACGCTTCTGTCATTCTGCCCATGTTTGCAAAATACCGCATTACCACCTTCTGTGCTCCCCCCACCATGTACCGCATGATGATCAAGCAGGATCTGAATAAGTACGATCTCTCCTCGGTCAAGCACGCGGCAATCGCGGGCGAGGCACTCAATCCCGAGGTATACCACCGCTTCAAGCAGCTTACGGGACTGGAGCTCATGGAGGGCTTTGGTCAGTCCGAGACCACCTTGGTCATCGGTAACCTTGCCGGCATGACGCCCAAGATCGGCTCTATGGGTAAGCCCGTACCGCTCTACGACGTCAGCATCGTGGATCCCGACGGCAATCCCGTCGGTATCGGTGAAAGCGGCGAGATCGTTATCCGCACCGACAAGGAGCACCCGAACGGCTTGTTCCAGGGCTACTACAACGCCCCCGAAAAGACCGCAGAGGTATGGCACGACGGCTATTACCACACGGGCGACGTGGCATGGCGCGACGAGGACGGCTACTACTGGTACGTCGGTCGCGTGGACGACGTTATCAAGTCGTCGGGCTACCGCATAGGTCCCTTCGAGATCGAGTCGGTCATCATGGAGCTGCCTTACGTGCTGGAATGCGGCGTCAGCGCAGCACCGGACGAGATCCGCGGTCAGGTGGTCAAGGCAAGCATTGTGCTCACGGGCGGCAAGCAGCCCTCCGAGGAGCTTAAAAAAGAAATTCAGGCGTACGTCAAGTCGCGTACCGCTCCTTATAAATATCCCAGAATCGTGGTCTTCTGCGAAAGCCTGCCCAAAACCAGTAGCGGAAAGATCATTCGTAACAAGCTGTAATGCAAGCAAAACGCATTACGCTGTTCGTGGGACACTACGGCAGCGGAAAGACCAACTTAGCCGTCAATTACGCCGCACATTTGCACAGGCAGGGTAAGCGTGTGGTGCTGGCGGATATGGATATCGTCAACCCCTATTTCCGCTCCAAGGACAGCGAAGAGGAGCTGAGGGCGCTTGGCGTAGAAACGCTTTCCTCGCCTTACGCAAACACCAACCTCGACGCGCCCGCCATGCCCGCCTCGTTTTACGGCATTTTTGAGCACCGCGACCGCTATGCGGTACTGGACGTGGGCGGTGATGACCGCGGTGCGGTGGCACTGGGCAGATACGTGCCCATGATCAAAGAGGAAAACGACTATGAAATGATCTTTGTGGCAAACGCGCACCGCGCGCTGACCCCCACCCCCGAGGACGCACTTGAAGTGCTGCGCGAGATCGAGCAAGCCTGCAAGCTG
The DNA here is from genome assembly GCA_045658965.1 of Eubacteriales bacterium. Lineage (GTDB taxonomy): Bacteria > Bacillota > Clostridia > Oscillospirales > CAG-272 > SVQP01. Next base: position 10,025 of record JAZOVZ010000054.1, on the reverse strand, counting down.
CCCGTGACCGCTATTGCCAACAACTCGCACCTTGGCGATTTTACAGACGCGCAGACCGTGCTTGCGTCCGAGGCTTACGTGCAAAGGCTTTGCGAGCTTTCGGGACTGCCGCTGGTCATGACCGCGTTTACCCAAAATCTTGCACCCGATCTTGAGGATCGCGTGCCACACCCATTCCCCATTACCCTACAGAAAAAATACTATTGATTCTACATAACGGAGGACCCCCAACATGGCTAAATTAACCATTGACGCCGAACGCTGCAAGGGCTGCGGACTTTGCGTTGCAACCTGTCCCAAAAAGCTTTTGCGCATTGCCAAAGAAAAAATCAACTCCAAGGGCCATTGCCCTGCCGAGATCACCGATATGTCCGCTTGCGTGGGCTGTGCCAACTGCGCACTCATCTGCCCCGATTGCGTGATCACGGTAGAAAGATAAGGAGGAGCACATCATGTCCGATAAGGTACTTATGAAAGGCAATGAAGCCATTGCCGAGGCTGCCATTATGGCAGGATGCCGTCATTATTTCGGCTACCCCATCACCCCCCAGACCGAGATCGCGGCTTACATGGCAAAAAAGATGCCCAAGATCGGCGGCTGCTTCTTGCAGGCAGAGAGTGAGATCGCGGCGATCAACATGGTCTACGGCGTTTCCGCCGCAGGCAAGAGAGTCATGACCTCTTCCTCTTCTCCCGGAATCTCGCTCAAGAGCGAGGGCATTTCCTACCTGGCAGGTGCAGATCTGCCCGCTCTGATCGTCAACGTACAGCGCGGCGGCCCCGGCCTTGGCGGCATTCAGCCCTCCCAGTCCGACTATTTCCAGGCAACCCGCTCCTGCGGTCACGGCGACTTCCACCTGATCGTGCTGGCTCCCAGCTCGGTGCAGGAAATGGCAGAGCTGACCGTCAAGGGCTTTGACCTTGCCGACAAATACCGCATGACCTCCATGATCCTTGCCGACGGCACCATGGGTCAGATGATGGAGCCGGTTTCCCTTTCCGACATCAAGCCCACCGCGGTAGAAAAGCCTTGGGCTGTCACCGGCACCAACCTTGCAAGAAAGCACAACATCGTCAACTCGCTCTCGCTCGTACCCGAGGAACTGGAGCAGCAGAACTTCGACCGCTTTGATCGTTACCGCTTGGTCGAGGAAAACGAGGTCATGTACGAGGAATTCATGATGGAGGACGCAGAGATCTGCATCGCCGCCTTCGGTATTGCAGCGCGCGTTTCCAAGAATGCCGTCATCGCAGCACGCGAGATGGGCATTAAGGTGGGCATGATCCGTCCCATCACGCTTTGGCCCTTCCCCAAAAAGGCATTCCGCAAGGCTGCCGATCAGGTGAAGGCATTCATTTCCGTCGAGCTGTCCATGGGACAGATGATCGACGATATCAGACTTGCCGAGGAGTGCATCCGCCCCGTCTACCTGTGCAACAGAGCAGGCGGTATGATCCCCTCTCCCGAGCAGGTACTGGAAAGCATTCAGAACATTGCAGGAGGTAACTGATCATGGTAGTTTTCAAAAGACCGCACGCACTTGCGGACATGACCATGCACTATTGCCCCGGCTGCACGCACGGTATCGTACACAGATTGGTAGCCGAGGCTATGGACGAGCTGGGCATTGAAGGCAAAACGGTGGGCGTAGCTCCCGTTGGCTGCTCGGTCATGGCATATAATTATTTCAACTGCGACATGGTGGAGGCGGCACACGGCCGCGCACCCGCCGTTGCAACAGGACTCAAGAGAGCCAACCCCGATTCTATCGTATTTACCTATCAGGGCGACGGCGACCTTGCATCCATCGGTATGGCAGAAACGGTGCACGCCGCTGCCCGTAACGAAAATATCACCGTGATCTTTATCAATAACGCGATCTACGGCATGACCGGCGGTCAGATGGCACCCACCTCGCTGCCCGGTCAGATCACCCAGACCTCTCCCTACGGCAGAGATACCGCACATTGCGGTTTCCCCGTCAAGGTCTCCGAAATGCTCTCTCAGCTCGAAGGCCCGCAGTACATCGAGCGCGTTGCCGTCACCAGCGTGGCAGGCATCCGCAAGGCAAAGAAAGCCATTCTCAAGGCGTTCCAGAATCAGGTCGAGGGCAAGGGCTTTTCGCTGGTTGAGGTCATTTCCACCTGTCCTACCAACTGGGGCATGACGCCCACCAAGGCAATGGAATGGGCAAACGAGAATATGCTGCCCTACTATCCCCTCGGCGTTTACCGCGACCGCGATGCCGAGAGCAAGGAGGACGCACAGGCATGAAGACTTTACAGATGTTGATTGCAGGCTTTGGCGGCCAGGGTGTTCTGTTCCTTGGCAAGATCGTGGCATATCAGGGTCTGATTGCCGATAAGCAGGTCAGCTGGCTGCCCTCCTACGGCCCCGAAATGCGCGGCGGTACCGCAAATTGCTCTATCATTATCAGCGACACGCCCGTCGGCTCGCCCATCGTGGCAAAGCCCGATTGCCTGGTCGCTATGAACCTGCCCTCTCTTGACAAGTACGAGGACGCTGTCGTTCCCGGCGGTAAGATCTTTGTGGACAGCACGCTGATCACACGCAAGATCGAGAGAGAGGACGTGGATGCTTACTACATTCCCGCAACCCAGATCGCCAACGACATGGGCATTCCCACGCTGGCAAATATGATCATTCTCGGTAAGGTGCTCGCGGAGTACCCCGAGATCGGCATGGAGTACCTCGAAGCCGCTATGGGCAAGGTGGTCAGTGCCAAGAGAGCCAACCTGATCGAGCAGAATCTGAACGCCATCAAGCTGGGCTACGAATACAAAGCATAAGGAGATCACAGTCATGTTGGATATCAAGATCATTGAAAATCCCGAGTCCACGCCTCTGCCCGAGGAAAGCAAGCTGGGCTTTGGCAGATACTTTACCAACCACATGTTCATGATGGACTATAACAAGCAGGATGGCTGGCACAACGCGCGCATCGTTCCCTTCGGTGCGATCTCTCTGCACCCTGCCTCCACCGTGCTGCATTACGGTGCCGAGATCTTTGAAGGCTTGAAGGCTTACCGCCGCCTTTCCGACGGCAAGGTACAGCTGTTCCGTCCCTTGGAGAACATCCGCCGCATGAACGTTTCCGCAGAAAGACTTTGCCTGCCCACCATCCCCGAGGAGGATGCGCTGCAGTGCTATACCACCTTTATCGCGCACGAGCAGGCTTGGGTTCCGAAGACCGAGGGCACCTCGCTCTACATCCGTCCCTTTATGTTCGGTAACGATCCCTATCTGGGCGTACACGGTGTCAACGAGGCAGTATTTATGATCATCGCATCCCCCTCGGGCTCTTACTACAAGGAGGGCATCAACCCCGTCAAGATCATGATCGAGGGCGAGGACGTCCGCGCAGTCAAGGGCGGTACGGGTCACATCAAGTGCGGCGGTAACTACGCTGCCAGCACAAGAGCAGGCGACAAGGCTGAAAAGCAGGGATACTCGCAGGTACTGTGGCTGGACGGTGTCGAGCGCAAGTACATCGAGGAGGTCGGTGCGATGAACGTCATGTTCAAGATCGCCGGCGAGATCGTTACCCCCGCGCTGACCGGCTCTATTCTGCCCGGTATTACCAGAAAATCCTGCCTGGAGGTGCTGCGTGACATGGGCTATCCCGTGAGCGAAAGACGCATCAGCGTAGACGAGCTGATCGAGGCTGCCGAGAACGGCACGCTGGAAGAGGCTTGGGGCACCGGCACGGCTGCCGTTGTTTCCCCCATCGGCGAGCTTTGCTACCGGGGCAATCGCTACACCGTCAGCGGCGGCAAGATCGGCGCTGTCACCCAATCCCTGTACGACACTTTAACCGGTATCCAGTGGGGCAAGATCGAGGACAACAAGGGCTGGACCTTAGAAATCTGATAAACAACGGAGAGAACCTTTATGCGCAATCTCACAATCAACGATATTACACTTTGCACCGCGCTTGCTGCCGAGCAGCTTTCCTTCCGTGAGAAGGTGCAGGCTGCAAGACTGCTTGGCAAGATGCACGTCTCGCAGATCACGCTGCCCGTGATGAAAAATCACAAGGCGGACGCGCTGCTGGCACGCACCGTGGCATCGGTCATTACCGATACGGTGCTTTGCGCACACGTCAAATTTGACGGCTCGGATACAGAGGAGGTATACGCCTCCATTGCCACCGCAAAGCATAAAAAGCTGGCGCTGGCGCTGCCCGCTTCGCAGGCGCAGTTGGAGTTTTTCTATCACCTCAAGCCGGCTGCCGTCACACAAACGGTTCAAAAGGGCATCTCTGCTGCCCGCGCACTTTGCGACAATGTGGAGTTCGTAGCCGAGGACGCTTTGCGCGGTGACTATACCATTCTGACAGGTTGCATTGCAGCCGCCATCGAGGCGGGTGCAACTACCGTTACGGTCTGCGATCCCGAGGGCTACGCCCTGCCCGCAGAAATGATCACCTTTATAGAAAAGCTGTATGCCGACGTACCCGCGCTGAAAAACGTGACGCTGGGACTGCATTGCTCCAACGCTTGCGGTCTTGCGCTGGCAACCGTGCTGGAATCCCTGTCCGCAGGCATCGGTCAGCTCGACCTTTGCTGCGCAGGCAACGAAGCTCCGAGCACCGCTGCAACTCTGGCAATCCTTGCGCAGAGATCCGAGAAGCTGGGCGTTTCCACCTCGGTGCTCTACACCGAGGCAAAGACCTGCGCTGCAGCCGCTGCTTCGCTGTTTGACAAAAAGTCCGGCAGCAAGGTGAGCGTCGCGCTGCAGCATGAGAGCGAAGGTCTTTTGCTGGATGCAGGTGCCGACAAGCACGCCGTGCTTGCAGAGGTGGCTAAGCTGGGATACACCCTGTACCCCGAGGACGCCAACCGCGTTTATGAGGAATTCCGTCAGATCGCGCAAAGCAAGCCCATCGGCACGCGCGAGCTGGACACCTTGGTGGCAGCCGTTGCCATGCAGGTGCCCTCTACCTATAAGCTGATCACCTACGTCATCAACAGCGGCAACACCTTCTCCTCCTCCGCGCACGTCACGGTGCAGAAGAGCGGCAAGACGCTGCAAGCCATCTCGCTTGGCGACGGCCCGATCGACGCTGCCTTCAAGGCGCTTGAGCAGATCGTGGGACACCACTACGAGCTGGACGATTTTCAGATCCACGCCGTGACCGAGGGCCGCGAGGCTGTCGGCTCTGCACTGGTCAAGCTGCGCTCCGAGGGCACTCTGCACGCAGGCCAGGGCGTTTCCACCGATATCATCGGCGCATCCATCCGCGCCTACCTTGACGCGCTCAACAAGATCGTATACGAGGAGGGTCTTGCGTGAAGCTCTCGTTTTCCAACAGAAAATGGACGTCCTGCTCTTATGCCGATCTGCTTTCTCTGTGCGACGCAACGGGAATGCAGGGACTGGAGCTTTATGACGTTGCAAACACGCTGGGTGCTCCCGGTCAGCCCTTTGACGCAGCCAATGCAAGAAGCACGCTGCACACGCTGATCGACAATCACACAAGCGTCGTCTGCTTTGATACCTCTGCCGACCTGTCCGATCCCGACGGTGAGGCTTGCGTGCAAACGCTGCGCGCCTATATCGCGCTGGCATCCGCCTTCCGCGTGCCCTTTGTGCGCGTGCACACACGCACCGACGGCAAGGACTGCTTTGAAGCGGTCTGCACCAACATCGCCCCCCTCTTGCCTTATGCGCAAGAAATGGGCGTGACCTTGCTGCTTGAAACAGCGGGCTGCTTTGCGCACACCGATTCCCTGCGCGAGATACTCAACCGCTTTGCAAGCGACAGTCTTGGTGCGCTTTGGGATATGTACAACACCTGCATCATCGCAAAGGAATCGCCCGAGACCACCATCACCAACCTCGGCGCATACGTCAAGCACGCACACGTGCGCGATTCAAAGAACGGTGAGTATTGCTTTATGGGCGAGGGAGATTTGCCCATGCAGGAGCTGATCGGTGCTCTGTCGTCGGTCAACTACGACGGCTTTATTTCGCTGGAGTGGGATCCCGAGTGGATCGAGGACATCTCGGATCCCGAGATCATTCTGACCCAGTTCTCCACCTACATGGAACGCTTTGGCAACACCTCGCGCGCGCAGGATCACCTGTACGATAACAACGCGCACACGGGCAAGTACGTCTGGAAGAAGGATACCTTGATCGACATGACCTTCTCGCAGGTGCTTGACCGCATGGTCGAGCTGTTCCCCGACCAGTACGCATTCAAATACACAACGCTCAATTACACCCGCACGTATGCACAGTTCCGCCGCGACGTGGACAAGTGCGCGCGTGCGCTGCTCTCGCTTGGCGTGCGCCCGGGTGCGCACGTAGCGGTGTGGGCAACCAACGTGCCCGAGTGGTATATCGCGTTCTGGGCGGTGACCAAGATCGGTGCGGTGCTGGTCAGCATGAACACCGCCTACAAGATCCACGAGGCGGAATATCTGCTCCGTCAATCGGATACCCACACGCTGATCATGGTAGACGGCTACCGTGACTCAAACTATAGACAGATCATTCGTGAGCTTTGCCCCGAAATGGAAAGCACGCCCGCAGGAGAGCCCTTGCATTGCAAGCGTCTGCCCTTTTTGCGCCGCGTGATCACCTGCGGCTTTGAGGAATCCGGTGCGCTGACCTGGGAGCAAGCTATGACTTATGCGAGCAAGACCCCCCGCGAGGAGCTTTCCCGCGTAGCAGCAGGCGTCTCTCCGCACGACGTGTGCAACATGCAGTACACCTCGGGCACGACGGGATTCCCCAAGGGCGTTATGCTGACGCACTACAACATCGTCAATAACGGCAAATGCATCGGTGACCGCATGGATCTTTCCACAGCGGACCGCATGATGATCCAAGTGCCCATGTTCCATTGCTTTGGCATGGTGCTTGCCATGACCGCATCCATGACGCACGGTGTTTCTCTCTATCCCCTGCCCTATTTTTCGCCCCGCCCCGCGCTTGCCTGCATTCATCAGGAGCGCATTACGGCATTCCACGGCGTTCCCACCATGTTTATCGCGCTCCTCGAGCACCCCGATTTTGCCAAGACCGACTTCTCGCACGTACGCACCGGCATCATGGCGGGCAGCCCCTGCCCGATCTCTGTCATGCGTGACGTGGTGGAAAAAATGCACATGAGCGAGATCACCATCGTATACGGACAGACCGAGGCGTCTCCCGGCTGCACCATGTCCTCGACCGATGACCCGATCGAGGTGCGCGTGGGCACGGTCGGCAGAGCGTTGCCCGAGATCGAATGCAAGATCGTTGACCCCGAAACGGGCGAGGAAATGCCCGTTGGCGAGAACGGCGAGTTCGTTGCACGCGGCTATAATATTATGAAGGGTTACTACAAAATGCCCCGCGCCACCGCTGCCGCCATTGACAAGGACGGCTGGCTGCACACGGGCGACCTTGCCGCCAAGACGCCCGAGGGCAACTACCGCATTACGGGCAGACTCAAGGATATGATCATCCGCGGCGGTGAGAATATTTACCCCAAGGAGATTGAGGAATTTATCTATACCCATCCCAAGGTCAAGGACGTACAGGTCATCGGCGTGCCCGACGAGCAGTACGGTGAGGAGATCATGGCTTGCATCATTCTCAAGGAGGGTGAGACCATGACCGAAAAGGAAATGAAGGGATATATTCTTGATCACATGGCACGCCATAAGGTGCCCAAGTATATTGACTTTGTGGATGCCTTCCCCATGAACGTGGCAGGCAAGATCCTCAAATACAAAATGCGCGAGGACGCAGTCAAAAAGCTTGGCTTGCAAAAAGCCGACGGCATCGTTACCGCGTAAAAAAAGAACCGAGACCGCGGTCTCGGTTCTTTTTCATCCGCCCCGTCGGGGCGGATTTCATCGCGCAGCGATTTCATCCACATATGTGGATTTCATCTGCCTTGGGCAGATTTCATTCTTCCGCAACCCTCGGATTTCGGTTCTTTTTTGCGCAAAATGCCGATCGCAGAGCAACTGCTACGAAAATATAACGCGCAAAAACCGTTTGTCTTCGCGTTCTCCCCCCTGCGCTTGGCACAAGGCAGCGCTGTCGCTCCCCCCTCCAGGAGGGCAATGTCATTAAGTTAAGAAATCGCCCACAACAGACAAGAGAACGGGAACAGCAGTGCGCTGAAAAGGCGTCCCCCGAGGGGAAGCTGGCGCCGTAGGCGACTGAAGGGGAATGCGAAAGCTTAGGCTTGAATTGTTATACCCGAACGGCTATGCGCACCGTTTAGTCCGCCGCTCCCCTTCAGTCGCTTCGCGACAGCTTCCCCCCGGGGGACGCCTTTTTGGCGCATACCCGCATCGTTTGTGTACCCGCTATAAGTTTTCCTTAACTTAATGACATTGTCCCGGAGGGGGACTATCAGCGCTACCTTGTGCCAAGCGCAGGGGGGAGAATGCGAGTCCGATGCATATATGAAATGTAAGCCCCAAGCCATCCCCCTCTCTTGGCGATGATAAAGATTTCTTAAATATGCGCAGAATGATTGACGCCATAAAGAGAATATGCTATAATAAGGCAACAGCAAAGGAGGGGTACTATGGAAAAAACAAAGAAAAACGCGGTAGCGGTGCTACTGCTCTGCCTTGCCCTTTGCGTTTGCATGGGGCTTGTGGACGCTTTGCTCTCACCGCCGTATGCAATCAAGAGTGCCATCAAATTGGTGCTGTTCGGTGCGATCCCCGTCATTTACCTGCTCTTGACAAAATCCTTTGAACCGAAAAAACTGTTCTCGCTGCAAAAGCGGCACATTGCGCTGATTGCGCCCCTTGCCATCGGCATTTTTGCCGTGATCATGGTCGCCTTTTTTGCCCTGCGCAATTTCATCGACTTTTCCTCGGTCACCGATTCGCTGACCGCAGACGCAGGCGTCACGCGCGAGAATTTCATCTTCGTCGCGCTGTACATCGCGCTGATCAATTCCCTTTTGGAAGAATTTTTCTTCCGCGGCTTTTGCTTCTTTTCTCTGCGTCCGCTCGGGCTACCCTTTGCCTACGTGGCAAGTGCTCTGCTCTTCTCCGCTTATCACGTGGCGTTTATGGATGGCTGGCTCTCGCCCGTCATTTTCGCGCTGGCGCTGTTTGGCATGGCGCTTGGCGGCGGCATTTTCGCCTTTCTCAATCACAAGACCGAGAGCCTGTTGCCCTCGTACCTTGTGCACATGGCATCCAACCTCGCAACCAATCTGATCGGTATCATCATGTTTTACAGCATCTAAAAGGAGATCTTTATGACCGACTCTCCCAAGTACGTTTACGTGGTCTTTTCGTCCACGCACTATATGATCGCCAAATTCATTCGTGCCTTTACCAACCACCGCTATAATCACGTGTCGATCTCGCTGGACGGCAACATGCAAACGCTTTATTCCTTTGCGCGCCGTTACGAGGATACGCCCTTTTGCGGCGGCTTTGTGGTGGAAACGCCCGAGCGTTATCTGCGGCGCAATATTGCCGCTTCGGTGCAGATCTGCGCCATTCCCGTAACCGACGAGCAGCACGCGACCATCCGCACGCACCTGCAGGCTTACGAGGCAGAGGCACAGGATTACGTTTATAACTACATCGGCGCCTTGACCTTTCTCTTCCGCCGCCGCGTCGCCCTTGAGCGTTGCCACACCTGCGTGGATTTTGCCACCGAGGTCATTGCCATGACGGGCGCGGGCATATCCCCCGACCGATTTTATTCGATCCGCGGACTGGCGCGCAATCTTGCGCGATTCAAGGTCTACGAGGGGCATTTTTATGCGCCCTTGATGCTCTCGGATATGCCGTCCGAGTATTACGCCAAGCATTCCAAGCGGTTTCGCATCAGGGAAACCGTGCGCAGTCTGTCTGTGCTGACCAAACGGTATTACAAGAGCGCGTATTGGAAACCGAGATTGAAATAATTCCTTCAAAAACACCCGAACGCACATCCAAATTCGCGGGAGGGGAGACCCCTCCCCTACGAGAACACTCTGAAATTTGCCGTAGGAAGTCGGAGGCCAAGCGGTCTTAGGAAG